>CAZFBU010000200.1:0-6482 GCA_964517175.1 uncultured Saprospiraceae bacterium | reverse complement strand
TTTATGTATGCCATGTTTATTTTTATGTATGCCTTGTACAATCCTATGTATGGCGTGGTACAGCTTAGGTACGCTGGGTTACTCTTTGGGTAGCGCTAGTTGATCGCTTTTTCCATCACCACAAATTCCAGTTCCTGCTTCGCTTGCTCGTAGCGCGCGTTGGGCGTGAAGGGGATGGTTTTGCCGGTGCGTTGGTAGCCGTGGCGGCAGTACCAATCGACGAGTTCGGTACGCACGGAGATGACCGTCATGAAGATGGCGCGGCAGTTGTGCGCGCGGGCGTGTGCGTCGGCAGCTTGCAGCAGGTCTTTGCCAATGCCGTTGCCCTGAAGGGTAGGAGCGACGGTGAGCATGCCGAGGTAGATTTTGTCGGCGCGTTGTTGCAGGCGCATGCAACCGATGATGTTGCCGGATTGATCGATGTATTTGAGAAAAGTCGTGTTTGTATCGGCAAAAATTTCCAGCATATTCCGTTCGTCGGTACGCAAGCCCTCAATGAGATGAGCTTCGGTCGTCCAGCCTTGTTTGGCGGTTTCGCCGCGGTAAGCGCTGTTGATGAGTTGTATCAGTGCAGGGATGTCCTGCTCGCTGGCAATGGCGATCATGCTTGGTGTTTTTGACAAGGCAAAAGTAGGGAATTCCTCCGCAAAGTCATCTCTGATTCGGTTGTGTTAATTTAATACTGGCGCTGCGGCAAAAACTCTGCCACGCCAACTCCGCAAATAATCCCTTCCTTTATTGCAAATAGAAAGCAGTGCCGTATATTGCGCCGCCGGAAAAGAGCGTTAATATCTTCAGAAAACAGAAACACTGCCGCATTATGAAGAAAATTGTCAATATCTGCTTTATACCCCTTGCAATGGTACTGGCTACCAATCCGTCCGCCGCACAGGAGACGCTTTTCAGTGAAAACCCGCTCATTGTGGAGATGGAATGCGAAAATGCGCTCATCAAGGAAACGGTGCTAAGCTCAACCCGGGGCGGGATAATCGAATATCTCTGGGAAAATCTGATGACGGGCGATACCTCCAGCGCATCCACTTTTGCTGCTACCGAATCCGGGCTGTATGCACTTACCGTGCTCACGCTGCCGGATAGCCTGTTCGTGCGCGACACCCTGCAGGTCATTTTTGATGCCAAATGCTGCCAGATGCAAATACCTTCGGCTTTTACGCCCAATAACGACGGGCGCAACGACCTGTTTCTGCCCATCAAACCCGATAATTGCATGATTACTGATTTTGAAATGCAGGTGTTCAATCGATGGGGCAAGCTGATATTCCAAACCCGCAACCCGGATGATGGCTGGGATGGTCGGGATAACGGACAAAGCGCTCCCTCTGATGTTTACGTCTATTGGTTGAAATATACGGCCATCGGCAATGATAACGAAATCAACGAATCCACGCGCGGAGATGTGACGCTGATCCGGTGAGGCTGGCTTCAGAACTCCGCATCCAGTTTTTCACCACAGTATTTGCAATAGGTAGCGTCGGCATCGTGCCCTTCGCGGCTGCAATGCTCGCAAACCTGCGTGCTGAGTTGTTCCTTTTTTTTACTTTGGTAAATCATCTCCGCCGAAACGATACCCGTTGGTACGGCAATAACGGCATAGCCGGTAATCATCAGCGCGGCCGAGAGAAATTGCCCCAGAGGTGTCACTGGTGTGATGTCACCATAACCTACCGTAGTGAGCGTGACGATCGCCCAGTAAACACTGCGGGGGATGTTGGAAAAACCAGGATTATTTGCGCCTTCTATCACGTACATCAGCGATCCGAAAATCAAAATCATCAGCAGCACAAAGGTCATAAATACAGTGATCTTGGCCCGGCTGCGGCGCAGGGAAGCCAGGATGACGGTACCTTCTCGCAGGAAATGGCCCATTTTGAAAATTCGGAATACCCGGATGAGTCGTAGCGCTCGAATGATGATGAGATGCTGCGAGCCGGTGATGAACAAACTCAGATATGTCGGTAAAATTGCAAGCAAATCTACTACACCAAAGAAGCTGGTGGCGTACTTGCCTGGTTTTTGTACGCTGTACAGGCGCAGGATGTACTCAATGGTGAATATAATCGTAAAAACCCATTCCAAAGCAATAAAAAAAGTACCATATCTTAAATGTATCCATTCAATCGTTTCCAGGACAACCACCAGAACGCTAAGCCCGATCAGAATCAGCAAAATGAGATCAAATAGCTTTCCCGTTGGTGTATCCGCTTCAAAAATCACCTCGTGCAGGCGATGGCGCAAGCTACCATTGTTTTTTTTGTTGGACATGATTCTTCTGTTTTTGCTATTTTAGCATGAGCCCTAAAATAGGAAAAACAAGATAGCAAACGAAATGTGGTAAAAAAACGCAAACGGTCGGAAAATAGAAATCTTCCTGAACCCTGGGGGCGTTGGCGTCCTTTTTATGTTTTATAAAAAACGGTATCAATATCGAAAAATGGCGCAGGCAACGGCACCCTTCACCGGCATTTCTTCCGGCTCAAGCAGATATACCCTGCCGCCCTGCTCAAAGGTCTTGATCGCCGCCAGGTTTAGTAGCGCCGAATTGTCCGGTTGTTTACTATTGTCCCGGCGCAAATCCTGCGATTGCTCATCGAAAGCGCCATACACTTCCTGCTTGTTTTCCAAAAAGAGAACATCTACCTTGCCCGCCACCGCAGCCGGCAATATATCTGCCAACTGGCTCGCCGTCCTGGCGGTGGAAACCATCTCGCCAAAGCGCGTCCATTGCTCTTCCCTTGCCGCACGAAATACCGGCGCGACGGTCGCCCAGGCTTTTTTCTGCAATGCTCCCGGTTCTTCCTGCTCCGGGTTGCCACTCACATTCGCAGGATGCAAATTCTGATAGTCATTCACTTTTTGATAAATGGGCAGTAAGTAATCCACGCAAGCGAGCACCAGTCTTGCCGTCTGATCGTTCAGTATCGTCATCAGACCTTTATTCACCGCTCTGAGGAACTGCTCTATCTCGTCTTTGTCCTTGTCAGTTGCCCGCCCGTGCCCGTGATAAACGGCTCTTCCTGCGCCACCCTGCGCGCTGTGAAACTGCAGCGATTTTTCTTCATAATCATAGCCGACCACTTCTTTCAATTCGCCCGGCGTAAGATCCGCCACGTGCAATTCTTTTATGCTGTGCTGCGTACTTTCAAAAAAGCGTACCTCTTCCAGACTCAGCGATAACAGGAAAAAGTGACGGTCGTCGTTCAGAATTGGCATCAGAGGCTTCAGGTAAAAATGATCCGCCAGATAGATAAAAGGCTCGAAATGATCGGGCAGGATAAACTGCCGGAAAAAGCGCTCACCAATGAAAACCGCCAACCCGTCCGAAGCCCGATGCCAAAAGGTAGTATCATTGAGCAGGGCGTAAGCGGGCTGCAAAAAGTCTTCGATTTCCCTTACGGAAAATCCGCGTGCTTCCAGTTGCGCAGGCAGTTCTTTCAGTTGGTTTTTAAATAGAATTTCGTCTTCGCGCCGGTTTACTTCCATACCGCCCCGGTGCGTGGGCAAAAAGATGGAGATGCAGGTTTCGCTCCGGTAGTTTGCCAGTTCGTTGAATACTTCTTTCGATAATACTTGCATAGGTCATTTGTTTTACTTCGCTTGTTGAAAACAGCGCCATACGCGCTCGCATTTACTTTCACTAAATGTAGAACAGAATTACCGATACTTCCAATGATAAAAGTCATATAATCATCCATTTTTGAAAGGAGACAGCCATTTTGTCACTTAAAAACAAACCACTTACGTCAACTTGTCACTTCCCTGGGGTTTTATATTACAAAATGTCACTTTTAATCAACTGGCACATATTTGGTTACCTAAAAAATTGATAGTTCAAGTTGATTTCAGCGAGATTCAACCTTTCAACCCAACAACCATTAAACTTTTACGACTATGAATTTGAATAATTTAACCATAAAATCGCAGGAAGCCGTGCAGCGGGCACAGCAACTGGCGATGGAAAACAGCAGCCAGGCCATCGAGCTGGGGCACTTGCTGAAAGGCATTTTTGAGGTGGACGATAGCGTAACACCCTTCGTATTCAAGAAATTAGGTGTCAACCTGAACGCTATCCAGCAGGCTACCGACAGCATCGTGCGTTCGTATGCGCGCGTGGGCGAGAACGCCGGGCAATACCTTTCCCGTCAAACCAACGAAGCCCTGCAAAAAGCAAATACCCTGCTCAAGGATTTTGGCGACGAATACGTGGCGCTGGAGCACCTGCTTCTGGCTATGTTGAGCGTGAAGGACAGCGTGTCGCAGATGCTGAAAGATAGCGGCGTAACCGAGAAAGACCTGCGCGCTGCCATTCAGGATCTGCGCAAAGGTTCGACGGTGAAAACCGCCAGTGCGGAAGACAGCTACAACGCTTTGAACAAATACGCCATCAACCTGAACGAACGCGCGAAGTCCAACAAACTCGACCCAGTGATCGGTCGGGAGGAAGAAATTCGCCGCGTACTGCACATTCTGGCGCGCCGCACGAAGAACAATCCGATCCTGATCGGTGAACCGGGCGTCGGTAAAACCGCCATTGTGGAAGGACTTGCCCACCGCATTGTAGATGGCGACGTGCCGGAGGATTTGCGCGACAAGGATATCTACGCTCTTGACATGGGCGCTTTGATCGCTGGTGCGAAATATCAGGGTGAATTTGAAGAGCGCCTCAAATCGGTGATTAACGAAGTAGTCTCCGCGGAAGGTCGCATTTTCCTATTCATCGATGAAATTCACACCCTCGTGGGTGCCGGAAAAGGTCAGGGCGCGATGGATGCGGCCAACATTCTGAAGCCGGCGCTGGCGCGCGGTGAACTGCGGGCGATTGGCGCAACGACGTTGAACGAGTATCAGAAATATTTTGAATCAGATAAAGCGCTGGAGCGTCGTTTCCAGACGGTTCTGGTAGATGAACCCAGCGAAGAGGATGCCATTTCCATCCTGCGCGGTTTGAAAGAACGCTACGAAACCCACCACAAGATCAACATCAAAGACGATGCGATTGTAGCCGCCGTGCAGCTTTCTACGCGTTACATCACGGATCGTTTTTTGCCGGACAAGGCAATTGACCTGATTGATGAGGCGGCAGCGCGGCTGCGTTTGGAAATGAATTCCATGCCGGAAGAACTGGACGAAGTAGAACGTCGCATTCGGCAGTTGGAAATCGAGCGCGAAGCAGTGAAACGCGAGAAAGACGAAGCCAAGATCAGTCGTTTAAATGAAGAAATTGCCAACCTCGAAGAGGAGCGCAATTACCTGAAAGCACGTTGGGAAAGCGAGCGCGAAGTCGTTCTTGGCATTCAAAAGGCAAAAGAAGATATAGATCGCCTGAAGAATGAGAGTGCGCGCGCCGAGCGGGAAGGTAATTTCCAACTCGCCGCCGAAATTCGCTACGGTAAAATTCCGGAAGCGCAGAAGCGCCTGGAAGAATACAACGCCAAACTGCAGGACATGCAGGAGAGCGGCAAACAACTTGTGAAAGAAGAAGTGGACGCCGAAGACATTGCCGAAATTGTGAGCAAATGGACGGGCGTGCCAGTGACGCGCATGCTCCAGAGCGAGCGCGAGAAGCTCCTGCACCTGGAAGATGAATTGCACCAGCGTGTTGTCGGTCAGGATGAAGCCATTGAGGCGGTTTCCGATGCGATTCGCCGCAGCCGGACGGGCTTGTCGGATGAGCGTCGCCCGATTGGTTCCTTCCTGTTCCTGGGTACGACCGGTGTTGGTAAGACCGAATTGGCGAAAGCCCTGGCGGAAGTCTTGTTCAATGATGAAAATTTGATGACCCGCATCGACATGAGCGAGTATCAGGAACGCCACGCCGTGTCGCGACTGGTGGGTGCGCCTCCGGGCTACGTGGGCTACGACGAAGGCGGTCAGTTGACCGAAGCGGTGCGCCGCAAGCCTTATTCCGTTGTTCTGCTTGACGAGATCGAGAAAGCACACCCGGATGTTTTCAACATCCTGCTGCAGGTGCTCGACGATGGACGGCTGACCGACAACAAAGGTCGCACGGCGAACTTCAAGAATACGATCATCATTATGACCTCGAATATTGGTTCGGACATTATCCGGGATAATTTCTCCCGCATGACCGATGCCAACCGCGAGGAAACGATTGAGAATACGAAAAATATGGTTTTCGAAATGCTCAAGCAATCCGTCCGACCGGAATTTCTAAACCGTATCGACGAAACGATCATGTTCCAGCCGCTCACAGCGAAGAACCTGCGCGGTATCATCCGCTTGCAGATCGAGCAACTGCGCGAGACGCTGGCGAAGCAGGAGATTACCATGGACGTCACCGATGAAGCCCTGGATTGGTTAGCGGAAGAAGGCTACAATCCTGAGTTTGGCGCCCGCCCACTCAAGCGCGTGGTGCAGAAAAAAGTACTCAACGCCCTCTCCAGGCAGATGCTGGAAGGCAAAGTGCAACCCGACAGCCACATCATCCTCGATGTATTCGATGG
>CAZFBU010000199.1:1993-6634 GCA_964517175.1 uncultured Saprospiraceae bacterium | reverse complement strand
TTACGCATGGAACCTCAAACTTTAAATCAAAATATGGAACGAAATAGACGGAAACACTGTATTTTTGAATGATATGGAGTATGGATCAAATACAGGTTTATGGATAATCCGGACATACGCTGGAAGCAACGGTTTCAGAACTTTGAAAAAATGCTGGGCTTTCTTGAAGATGCTATGAAAATAGAAGAGCCTGATATTGTTCAAAAAGCCGGCTTAATTCAGTTTTTTGAAATCGGCTTTGAGCTTTCGTGGAATGTAATGAAAGAATACCTGGAATCAAAAGGAATCATTGGGATGCGGTCACCTCGCGATTCGATCAAAAAAGCATTTGAGGTAGAATTGATTACGGATGGGCATGCATGGCTGGAGGCACTACAGGATCGGAATTTAACCTCTCACACCTATAATGAATCTATGGCTGACGAGGTGATTAAGGAAATTGTAACGGCGTATTATCCTTTATTACAAAATTTATACGAACGATTGAAATCAGAATTATAAAATGTTTGGATTAAAAGATGCCGATATTAGCACCATTCAATCCGTGCTTCAGCAATTTCCGGAGGTGCAAAGCGCTCTCATCTTCGGGAGTCGCGCCAAAGGTAATTATCGTAGGGGAAGTGATGTAGATATTGCGGTGAAAGGCGAAGCACTTTCCTACCGAATCATTCTGAGCATTACTGCGGAACTGAACGAGGAAACGCTCCTGCCTTATCATTTCGATGTCCTCAACTATCATACCATCGACAATCAAAACCTGGTCGATCACATTGATCGCGTCGGTAAAATCTTTTACGAACAAATGCCCGAACCCACTGCCCACGAACCAAAAGGCGACTACGGTAAAGCGGAGGATTAATAGATCAATTTTTTTCAGATTTCGCAAATCTCAAAGATTTACCAAGTCTCCTCCCATTTTTAATCATTATTTGAACACTCAATAACTCGTTTCATCCAGTTTCACTTTGCCGCGGAACGTCCAGAACACAAAAGCGGTGTAGGACAGCACCAGGGGCGCGCCGATAGCGGCCATAGTGAGCATAATGCTGAGTGATTTTTCGGATGCAGCGGCGTTGTAAACCGTCAGGCTGTACTGTTCGTCAATGGTGGAAATGATGAGGGTCGGGTACAGTTCGACGGCCACCAGAACGAGCAGCATGGCTACGGTAATGGAAGAAAAAATAAATGCCTGTTGAAATTTGCGCCTGGAAACGAGCCTCGGCACATTCGCAATACTCAGAAACGCCAGCAGCGGCACGATGAACAGCGCCGGCGATTGTTGAAAATTATCCGACAAGTGCGGAATGTAGATCAAAGTGTAGAGTGTCACAAGTGTGAAACTGATCACGAAAAAAATGATCGCCCGGCGTAGCAGCAGGGTTACTTTTGCAAAAAGGCGCCCCTCGGTCTTCATCGTCAGGTAAATGGCGCCGTGCATGGTGAAGAGCGCCAGGGTAGTGACGCCAACCATGATCGCGTAGGGATTCAGAAATACCAGCCAGTGCCCCTGAAATTCAAAATTCTCGCCCAGCGCCACACCCTGCAGTACATTGCCCAGCACCACGCCCAGCAGTACCGCCAGCAAAATGCTCGACACCGAGTAGCTCACATCCCACATTTGCCGCCACCATTTCATGGGTTCTTTGCTGCGAAATTCGATGGAAATTGCCCGAAAAATGAGCGCGAATAAAAACAGCATGAACGGAATGTACATAGCGGAAAACATAGATGCGTAAACGATGGGGAAGCCTGCAAACAACGCGCCACCGCCAATCACCAGCCACACTTCGTTTCCGTCCCACACCGGGCCGATGGCATTGAGCGCAACGCGACGGCTTTTTTCCTTGTTCAAAAACAAATGCAGCGCACCGGCGCCCAGGTCGAAACCATCAAGAATGGCATAGCCGCTGAATAAACCGCCCACAACCAGAAACCACCAGGTGTTATAATCAATTCCGAGAAACATATTTATTTAAAATTTACATATTAGACAATGGATGTTATACCTCAAACGCTCAAGCCTTCCGCCAGAGGCGGACAAGCTG
Organism: uncultured Saprospiraceae bacterium; assembly: GCA_964517175.1. Classification (GTDB taxonomy): domain Bacteria; phylum Bacteroidota; class Bacteroidia; order Chitinophagales; family Saprospiraceae; genus JADJNW01. Next base: position 4,589 of record CAZFBU010000199.1, on the reverse strand, counting down.
GCGGAAGGCGGATACATCAACCTTTCAGCTCCCCAACATTTCCGCCATCTCCTGTTGTCGCGAGCGATGATCTTCCAGTTCTCCCTCATCTTCCGGGCCGTGCTGTATTTTCTTATTCAATAAATAGATGAACAGAATAAACAACAAAAGGTAAATGATCGTAAACATGATAAGCGAGAACAGTACCTGGTTGGCTGTTACGACCGCCGAGAGGGCATCCGAAGTGCGAAGCAACCCATACACGACCCAGGGTTGGCGTCCCATTTCAGCGGCATACCAGCCGAATTGGTTGGCCAGTTGCGGCAGCAAAACGACAAAGACGAAGACCCACAGCAGCCAGCGCTGCTCAAACAGTTTGCCGCGCCACCACTGAAAGCAGGCGTAAAGCGTTAGTGCGATGAGAAACATGCCGATTGCCACCATCAGGTGATAAAACTGAAAAATGGCGTTGAGTGCTGTCGGTCGTTCCTCTTCCGGAAAGGAGTTAAGCCCACGCACCGGCGTTTCAAAATCCTGGTGCAGCAAAAACGTCAGTCCGCCGGGAACTTTCAGCCCGGTCACTTCCTGCGTTTCCTTATTCACCCAGCCGAGGAGGAACATATCGGCAACGGCCAGGCTGTCGAAATGCCCTTCCAGCGCAGCGAGCTTCGCCGGTTGGTTGTGGGCTACGCCATCGGCAGATTGATGTCCGGTGAACAATTGCGCCAGCGCCGAGACGGTGGCAATAACCAACGCAATTTTGAATGCCTTTTTGGAAATTTCTACATGCCGGTTTTTCAAAATGTACCACGCGTGCACGCTCAAAATCAGGAAAGTACCCGCCAGAAAAGCGCCAATCCAGACGTGGGTAAGGCGATCTACACTGGAAGGATTGAATACCATCTCCCAGAAATCGGTGATCTCCGCCCGCGCCTGCACGCCTTCGCCTACGATGTGGTAGCCTGCCGGGGTTTGTTGCCAGGAATTTGCCACGACGATCCAAACCGCTGAAAACATGGAGCCGAGCCACACGCCAACCGTTGCGATGAAATGCACCCTGGGGCTTACCCGATTCCAGCCAAACAGCAGCACGCCCAGAAACCCACTCTCCAGCGCAAAGGCGAAAATGCCCTCTGCCGCCAGTGCACTGCCGAATATGTCGCCAACGTAGCGGGAGTAGGTCGCCCAGTTGGTACCAAATTCAAATTCCATCACAATACCGGTTGCCACACCAATACCAAACGTCAGCGCGAATATCTTTGTCCAGAAGCGCGCCAGTTGCTCGTACATCTTGTCTTTGGTGCGTAGGTACATCCCTTCCATGAAAACCATTACCAGCCCCAACCCAATGCTCAGCGGCGGATAGATGTAGTGAAAAGCAACGGTAAAAGCAAATTGTATGCGAGAGAGTATTTCGACGTCCATAATCGGAAGTTTTTTTTGTTAATTGCTGATTTTCCTTACAAATTAAAAGCCTGAACCGCCAAAACGTTTGTGATGAAAGTTACAAAAATAGCTATTTGGACTGGTTAAAAACTGGTGAAAAATTTTACAAAAAACTTGACACTTCCGCTGGAAGATGAACTCGAGGTTATTGGTTGCTGCATAATGCTCCGGGGCGTCCGGCGACGGCAGGGTTGTTTTAAATCAGTTGCTTGTATAAATATCTGATAACCAAAGTTTAATGAGCTTTTATGTCGAATTGAATGCATTCGGGCAGGCAAATCACCGGGACATAAACCGAAAGAGAACAGCGAGTGGCCACCGCGAAATTTTAGCCTGCCTCGGGCAAGATTACCTCCAAAAACCTTTGTACTTCGCCCCGGTGGGTTTACCTTTGTGCAGGTTACTCGAAAACACCTACTTACCGATGAACAAACAAAACCTGGTGAGCGAAGTTGCTCAAATTGCCCGCCGCGCGGGAGCTGCTATCATGAGCGTTTACGATAATGTGGAGGAAATGCCTATTGAGCTGAAAGACGATCAGTCTCCTCTGACGCTGGCGGACAAGGCTGCCAACGACATTATCATGAGCGGCTTGGTGCAATTGGATGAAAAATTTCCGGTCATTTCGGAAGAAAATAAGCAAATTCCGTACGAAGAACGCCGCGAATATCAGCGCTACTGGCTGGTGGATCCGCTGGATGGCACCAAAGAGTTTTTGAAAAAAAATGGGGAATTTACCGTCAACATTGCGCTGGTACAACAGAACGTACCGGTGATTGGCGTTGTATTCGTGCCGGCGCTGGACGAGTTGTACTGGGCAATCAAAGGAGAAGGCGCTTACCTCGAAAAAGGCGGCGAAACGAAAAAGCTACAGGCGGCTACGTTCACGATGGACGATCCCGGGCTGAACGTTGTGTGCTCGCGCTCGCACATGAGCGACGATACGAAGAAGTTTGTGGATAATCTCATCGAGCCGAATCTCGTTTCCAAAGGCAGCGCGCTGAAGTTTCTCATCCTGGCTAAAGGCGAAGCACACGTTTATCCGCGCCTCGGACCCACGATGGAATGGGACACCTGCCCGGCACAGCTCGTGCTGGAAGAAGCCGGCGGAAAAATAGTGGACTATGAGACCAAAGCATCTATGGTCTATAACAAGGAAAGCCTGCTGAAT
>CAZFBU010000199.1:0-1893 GCA_964517175.1 uncultured Saprospiraceae bacterium | reverse complement strand
TCAACGCCGTTTTTAATAAAAATATCGGGGACTTGTGGAAGCGCTTCCTTCGCACCCCGGCGCTGCTGGCGCTTACCGGCGTTTTTGTGGTTTACCTGCTCAGTGGGTTGTATTCCGAAAATACGGACTTTTTCGTCAATCGCCTGCGCATGAAACTGCCCTTCCTTTTGATGCCATTTGCTATCTTGTCCATTCCCCGCTTTGACAAAGCAATTTATTATCAGCTTTTGTATGGCTTCTTGCTTCTGGTTTTCGTCGGATGCTTGTACTCCATTTTTTTATTTTTACAAAACCCTGTCGATATTATTGAGCGTTACAAACAGGGACATGTATTGCCGACGCCCGTCATGCACATTCGCTTTAGCCTCATGGTGGCTTTTGCAATCGGTATCGGCTGGCATTTGTACAAAGAGCAGTTCTTCTTTCGCTACCGGTGGGAGCGCTTACTGATTGCGTGTCTGAGCATTTTATTGCTGACATATTTGCACGTGCTGGCGGTACGCAGTGGACTTATTGCTTTCTACGGCGGTGTATTTTATCTGCTAGTGCGGCGTATTTTTATCAAAAAGCAATACTTTGCCGGAGTGGCGGCGCTGGTGCTGTTTAGCATCAGCGTTTGGCTGGCGGTTATGTATATTCCTACGCTTAACAACAAGTACCATTACATGCGCTATAGCTTGCAACTATTCAAAGAAAATCGCAACCTGGAAGACTTGTCCGATTCCTACCGGCTGGGATCCATTTATGCAGGGGTGGAGCTGAGTCGGCAGCATTTCTGGTCGGGCGTGGGCGTCGGTGATATCAAAGACGAGTGCGACCGGTATTTTGCGAAGCGGTTTCCGGCGCTTGTCGGCGAGCAATTGATGCCGCACAACCAGTATCTTTTCGTCTTTGCTGCTGCGGGTGTCTTTGGTTTTTTGTATTTCCTCTGGGCAACGACCTATCCGTTGTGGTATCGCAAAAGCTATCAGCAGGAAATAATGGTAATATTTCACATCATATTGTTGTCGTCTTTTTTGGTAGAACACACATTGGAAACACAAGTAGGCACGGCGCTTTATATTTTATTCGTATTATTGGGTATCCGGTATCAGGATGAGCATAAAGAAAAGGACTGAATATGATTCAATTGTCTGTGGTTGTTATCACGCTGAATGAGTCAGAAAACATTGAGCGATGCCTCCTGAGTACAAAAGGCATTGCCGATGAGATGCTGGTCGTTGATTCTTTTTCGACCGACGATACAGTGGAGCGCGCACAAAAACTGGGCGCAAAAGTCGTGCAACACCCTTTCCAGTCTTACAATCAGCAACGGGCATTTGCCGCTGCTCAGGCAGCACATCCCTACATACTGGCGCTGGATGCCGATGAATACCTCTCCGAGGAGTTGCAAGCCAGCATTCGGCGCGTGAAGTCCGATTGGAACGCCGATGGTTACACTTTTAACCGCCGCAACAGGATCAACGATACCTGGCTTCGCTACACCTCCTGGTACCCGGATCGTAAGCTGCGCTTATTTGACCGGCGGCAGGTTGAATTTACCGGAACCGGCGGCCACGATGCCATCAAGCCAGTGCCGGGGGCAGCGGTACAGCATCTGGCGGGCGATCTGCTGCACCACGCCAATGTCAGCCTGCACAGCCGGGCGCAGCAGATCAACAACCTCAGCACCGCCTCCGCCAGGTATCTGTTTGAACAGCAAAAAACAACCAACTGGCTGCGGATACTCGGCAAGCCAACGGGGCGCTTTTTGGCAGAATACATCATCCGGCGGGGTTTTCTGGATGGTTTTTACGGGTTTATGATTGCCAAAACAGCAGCTTACTACGTTTTTCTGCGGGAAGCAAAACTGGCGGAACGCTGGCGCATGGAAAAGAAGCGGAAGGAAGATGT
>CAZFBU010000198.1:0-6649 GCA_964517175.1 uncultured Saprospiraceae bacterium | reverse complement strand
TCGAAGCAGAGAAAGCGCAAGCGCAGAACGCACTACAAGGCAGCCGTTCCGCAGATTGCTACTTGCACCACTACCGGCGAACGCCACCTGTACCACCGCGCCTATTACGACGTGGAGGGCAACATGTATTATCGTGGCAAGGTGATTGTAAAAGCAATCGAAGAAGAATTATAAAGCAATGTTGTAAAATTTATACACTAAGCTCCCATCCTGATTTTATGCGATGCGGGGCTTTTTGTGCTTTAGCCTTCGTGCGATTTTCCTGGTGCATCACAGCATCAAAACACCATAACACCTTCAAAATATGAAAAAAATTATCAAAACCGACAAGGCGCCGCTGCCGATTGGCGCGTACAACCAGGCGGTGATCCACAATGGTACGCTGTATATTTCCGGGCAAATTGCTATCAATCCGGCGACCGGCGAGCTGGTGCAGGGCGAAATAGAAGTCGAAACGAAGCAAGTGATGGAAAACCTAAAAGCCATTCTGGCGGAAGCAGGGCTGAGCTTTAGCAATGTGGTCAAGTGCTCGGTTTTTGTGAAAGATATGAACGACTTCGGTCGCATCAATGGCGTGTATGGGCATTACTTTGACGAAGCAACCGCTCCGGCGCGCGAATTGGTGGAGGTGGTCAACCTGCCGAGGTTCGTGAACGTGGAAATCTCCGCGATTGCGGCATTTGATTAATTTTTGATTGAATCGTATCGAGGTTGAAGGGATGAAAGGTTTGCGCGAGCGAAAATCAACCCTTCAACAGATCAACCCTTCAATATACTCGAACATGGAATCCAGAAAACGCGTCCTTTCCTGTATCCAACCGACCGGCGATATGCACTTTGGCAATTACTTCGGAGCGGTGAAGAACTGGGTGGATTTGCAACAAGAATACGAGTGCTTTTATGGAGTGGTAAACTATCATGCCATGACGATGCCCTATAAACCCAAGCAACTGATTCAGAATACCTGGGAGTTGTGCTTCAATTTATTGGCGACAGGCATCAAGCCGGAGAACCTTTTCATTCAATCGCTGGTGCCGGAACACGCCGAGTTGTGCTGGGTTTTCAATTGCTTTACTTCCTACGGGCAGCTTACGCGCATGACGCAATTCAAGGACAAAAGCAAGCAAAGCGAAGAAACCGGCGGCGAAGGTTTTATCTCGGCGGGTTTGCTCAATTATCCCATTCTACAGGCCGCGGATATTCTGATCTATCGGGCGGATTTTGTGCCGGTCGGCGACGATCAGGACCAACATCTGGAACTGGCCAGAAATATTGCCCAACGTTTTAACAACCAGGCTGGAAAAGACTATCTCGTGCTGCCGGAAGCGCTGCACACGGAAACGCCGCGCATTCGCTCTACCGCCGACCCCACGCGCAAGATGAGCAAGAGCGCCGGCGAAAAGCATTACATCAATATCTTTGCCGAGCCGGAGCGCATCCGCAAGCAAGTCCGTTCGGCGGTAACCGATGCGGGCGATACGCCCGAAGGAGAAATGAGCCCGGGGGTGCAAAACCTCTTCACGCTGCTCAAAGCCTGCGAACGCACCGACGCACACGAGCGCCTCATGCAGGATTACGAAAGTGGAAACCTGAAGTACGTCGATTTGAAAGATGCCGTTGCGGATGCGCTGGTCGAAATCAGTGGAACGTTTCGGGAGAAAAAGGAGGAGATCATTGCGAACAAAAAAGAGGTAAAATCACAGATCAAATACACATCCGCCGAGATTCGCAAACGCGCCCAGGAAACGGTTCGCGAAGTGAAAGAACTGGCAGGCTTGCTGAATGTGAAATTTTAGGCTAACTTTGTCCATCGACAAGTTTACACTAAAACGAACCCTGATGGATACCCTTACTTTCATTGTGTTGCCCGGCATGTATGCCATTTGCCGTTTCGATGCGCGAGATGACATTCCCGATTGGGTTTTCCAATCCAGATTCTACAATATTTCCAAAAGCGAGAACGAATTGTCGATCATTTGCGAAGCGCACCTGGTGCCCGAAGATACCAAAGCCGACCGGGACTGGAAGCTCATGCGCCTGGAGGGCACGCTCGATTTATCGCTTACTGGCGTAACGGCGCGGTTTTCTGCACCCCTCGCGAAGCACGACGTCAATCTCTGCGTTCTGGCCACTTATGATACCGACTATATCATGGTGAAAAATAAAAAACTGATGCAGGCGCAAACGGTGTTGCGGCAGGCTGGTTTTGTGGTTGTAGCGTGATTCTTTTGTGCGTTCCTTCCTTATTTGTTGCCAAAAGCACGACCTTTGCAGGCGAAGCAAATTCTTTTTGAATGAACGATTTCGTCCGGTTGATTCATGCTTATTGCGAAAACCACACCACGCCGCAAAGCCAGGTTTTGTATGATCTCGAACGCGAAACAAACCTGAAAACGCTGGCGCCGCAGATGCTTTCCGGGCATTTGCAGGGGGCGTTTTTGTCGCTGCTGAGCCAATTGATGCGCCCGCAAACGATTCTGGAAATTGGCACCTTCACCGGCTACGCCGCGATTTGCCTGGCGCAGGGCCTGGCGGCGGGCGGCAAACTGCATACGATCGAAGCGAATGCCGAACTGGAGCACATCATACGGAAATACGTACAGCGTGCAGAACTGCAGGATAAAATTCAATTGCATATCGGAAAAGCAGAGGAAATCATTCCGACGCTTAAGCTGAATTTCGACCTGGTCTTCATCGACGCCGGCAAGCAGCAGTATGCAAATTTTTACAAATTGGTCATCGACAAAGTCAACCCCGGCGGGCTTATTCTGGCGGATAATGTGTTGTGGAGTGGCAAAGTCGTTCGCAAAGAAAATGACGCTGATACGCAGAAAATTCGGCACTTCAACGACATGGTACAAGCCGACGAGCGCGTCGAGAATATCATGCTGCCGATTCGCGATGGGGTGCTGATTGCCAGAAAGAAATAACAAATAACAAATAATAAATAACAAATTTTCATGAATAAAGACCGCTACATTGCATTTTGCGAACAGCACCGGGAGCGTTTGCCGATCTTCGTGCAGCCCTGGTACCTGGATGCGGTGTGTGCGGCGGGCGTCTGGGATGTTGCCATTGCGGAAGCGGAGGGCGAAGTGCTGGCGGTACTGCCTTACTTTTTAAAACAAAAACTTGGATTTCGATACGTGACCATGCCGCATTTTACCAAGCACATGGGGGTTTTCTTTGCCGATGATTTTCCGCTTTCCAGGCAACACCAACTGCTCGAAGCGCTGATCGCTCAACTGCCAAAAGTACACGCTTTTCATCAGTCCTTTCATCCGGATATTACAAATTGGCTGCCGTTTTATTGGTCGGGCTTTCGCCAAATGACGCGCTACACTTATCGATTGAATGTGAGTGACTTAGATGAGGTTTTTCAAAATATCAACCGCAACATGCGCCGCAACATCCGGAAAGCGCAGGAAAAACTCACGGTCACCGCTGAAGGTACGCCGGAGGAATTCTACGCCATCAATCGCCTGAGCTTTGAGCGGCAAGGCTTGCGCACACCTTACACTTTTGCGCAATTTCAGCGCCACGATGCGGCATTGGCAGCCCACCATGCCCGGCAAATGTTTTTCGCCAAAGATGAAACCGGTCGTACCCACGCCGCTGCTTACCTCATTTGGGATGCGCAGCGCAGCTACTATCACCTCTCCGGCGACGATCCGCAGTTGCGCGACAGCGGCGCGGGCATTCTGCTGGTGTGGGAAGCGATACGCTATACGAGCGCGGTTTTGGAGTTGCAAACCTTTGATTTTGAGGGAAGTATGATGCAATCAGTAGAAGCCATCCGACGGCAATTCGGCGCGAAGCAATTCCCATATTTCGATATTCAAATCCACCATTCCATGTTGCTACATTTTTTGTCTATTTTTAGAAACAAAAAATTGTAATATTGAAACAAAATATTTAACTTTGTGATGGAAGTCACTCGATTTTTTAATCAAAACTAAAAACAATGGAAAACAACGTCGTTGGCTGGTTTGAGTTGCCCGTTTCCGATATGGAGCGCGCCATGAAATTTTACGAAACCGTTTTTGATTTCAAATTGGACCGCCACCAAATGGATGAATTAGACATGGCTTGGTTCCCCTGGAAGGGCGAGGCGACCGGCTCATCGGGTAGTCTGGTGCACAATCCCGGGTTTTACACGCCTTCGCAAGCCGGAACGCTGGTCTATTTTACAGCCCACAGCGGTGACCTGAGCAACGAACTCGGGCGCGTGGAAGCCGCCGGTGGCAAAGTCGTCATGCCCAAGCAGCAAATCAGCCCGGAGCACGGCTACATGGCGGTCATTCTGGATACCGAGGGCAACCGCGTGGCGCTGCATTCCAGGATATAATGCACCCGAAGCTTTCCGGGCGGCATACGCTTTCCCGGAATGCTTCGATTAATCAAAAAAATTGCATTCCAACATTATTTTTTGTAAAAACGGGCACAAAAATCGACTTGTAAATGTTGAGATGGTAAAGACACCTCATGCGAACGTTTACACCCATTACCACTGACGCAGAGCTGGAGCAAATCCTCGAACTGCAAGCCTGCAACCTGCCGCAAAGCATCACATCCGACGAACTCGCCGATCAGGGTTTCGTGACGGTGCAGCACGATCTTGATTTGCTGAAACGCATCAATGACCTGGAACAAGGCATCCTTATCCGGGATGACGAAGAAGTGATCGGCTATGTACTCGCTATGACTAATGCGCTGCGCGATTCGGTACCGATCCTGGTCTCCATGTTTGATACCTTCGATCAATTGACGTACAAAAGCAAACAACTCAATGCCTATCGCTACATCGTGGTTGGGCAGATCTGCATCGCCAAAGCGTACCGGGGGCAAGGCTTGTTTGACGAAGCCTATGCTGCCTACCGGGATTTGCTGTCGCCAAAATACGACTTCACCATCACGGAAATTGCCCTCCGCAATCAGCGCTCCCTGCGCGCCCACCAGCGCATTGGCTTTGAAATCATCCATGAGTACACCTCACCTGAGGGCGAGCATTGGGCAATCGTGGTCTGGGAGTGGGGGTAGGATAGGACACTGATGAAACTGATCTGAACTGAAAAATCATAAAAAATCATTTTCCTCCTCTCCACAAGAGGACACGGCGTTGGAATTTGGCACCTTGAGATGGGGCGCTGGCATCCTGCTCTTCTTCGCGAGTATCTTTGTGTACCCCCTCAACCCGGCGCTGACCTACGGCATGGTCATCGCGGGCTTGCTGACCTTTGTGGGCAGCTGGGTGCGGCGGCGGGTGACAACGGTTTGCGGCTATGAGCAGTTGGGAATTACTTGCTCTTACTTTTCGGTTTAGCACAAACCTTTGATTTATACTTTTTGTTTCATTTAAGCACCTAAACCCAATTACTTATAGCTGATGTTATATGCCGCTTTTCTTTTCATTCTCAGCGTTTTTCTTTATGTGTTTCAATACTCTTTCGTGAATTTTTTGGATGATATGGTCACTCCACAGTTGCCAATAAAATGTCGGTCGTATGTTGTGATAATACCAAGTTGTTCCTTCTAAAAGGGTGTTTCCGTTTGGAAGTTCAATCAGTTTGAATTGTCCTTGTTTAGATACAAAATAGTCGTGCAAGTGTGGTGCATCAATGTCCCAAAAACTCAATTCTTTCATTGGTTCGGGTTGTTCTACAACGTCAAATTTTAAAAGTCGTGGTTCGTCCCAAACTGTTATTGGCTCTACAAAACTTCCTGTCGTGAAATTACAATGTCTAACGGCACCAACTCCTGTTCCTTCAATTTTTGCGTTTATAGGATAAGCAATACCGGTCTTAAAAATAAATTCGGTCGGCTCGTCAAGTTGCGGAAACTCAACTACATTTTTCCAAACTGTCTGTGGGTCTGCTTTAATTTCTATCGAAGTTACAACTGAAGTCAAGGTCGGCTCATTATCTTTTTCTATGAGCGCCATTGTCGGAATGATACCAATTAAAATCAGAATTGTTGTCGGTGCGTTGTTCGGTGTCTTGTTAATAATTGTATAACCGATTAAACTACCAATCCAAGTCAAAAGAAGACCGATTGGTGCAGCCATTGCAATACAAATTACTCCTTCAATTGCAAAAATTAAAAGTCCTGCCATATAAACTCCAAGTGTCAGAAAACCAATTTTCCAAGCCTGTTTGTAAGTGATTTCTTTTTTCAGTCCGAATAAAATTGTCGAACCCGCACCAATGAAAAGAGGTGTCAAAATGAACAGGGCAGCTCCATATTGTCCAATTCCGTAAATGCCCCAAAGTGTCAACAGTCCTGAAATGATAACAGTCAGTCCGACCGCAATCCATTTTCGTTTTTTGTCGTCAGTTGGCAATATTTCTTCTATCAGTTTATTCATTGTCGTTGTGTCGTCTTAAAGTGGCATATAACGGTTCTCGGCTATGAGCAGTTGGGGGATTTTTCGCACTTTCTTTTTGGTTTCGCTCTGACCTTTATTTTACACACTTACTTTTCAATTAAGCACCTAAACCCCAATTGCTTATAGCCGGTGTTAGCAAAAGTTATTTTTTTATTCGATTGTATTTCTTTAAAATATCTAGAAGTCTATCCTCTGGGCACTCAAACATAATATTATTATTTGCACCCTTTAATGTTTTAGCAGCAATTAGCGCATTTATTATTG
>CAZFBU010000197.1:0-6657 GCA_964517175.1 uncultured Saprospiraceae bacterium | reverse complement strand
TATCTTCGATGGCGCCCCGGACGGCGATCAATTTATCGCATTTTATACCAAAAACAATGAACCGAAAGCCGCGCTCGGCATGGGACGCGACAAAGACCTGGCGATTGTACAGGAACTAATGTACAACGACCAGATGCCGGACGCAGCCGAAATCAAGGCAGGCGTGGACTGGCAGGGGTTTAAGGGTTAACTTTCCGTTATTTTTGTTTTTTAATGGAATATCTCCGGAGTGATTTCCTGAAGGTGTTATCATTTTTCTGGAATAATATCTGGTATGATCGCCGAATATTATGATGAAATTTTGTAGGTTTGTTTTATAAAATTTTTATTTAAATCTAACCTTGTTTTCTTAACAAATATTAAATATGAGATTACTCAAACTGCTCCTGGTTGCTTGTGTGTGTTTTGCATCCACCCTTCACAGCCAAACCGATCCTTTATTTACCAGCGCGCCTTCATTTTCCGATGATGATCACTTGGTTTCGGCATCCTTTTTCCACTGGTATGCTTCTAACGGCGGTCAGTTATCCGGGCCGTGGATGCCGCTGGAAGGGCGCGAGAACTGGACAGGGCTGACCGATTGGTGGAAAACGCAGATCAAGCAGGTTATGATGGCTAATATTGATGTACTAAATGTCCATCTGATCAATGATGCGGAAATTCGGCGGGAGCTTTTTTTTGAGGCACTTTATGAATTGCGGGCAGAAGGCTATGATGTGCCAAAGATATGTCCTTTCCTCGATCCATTGATTACCTGGTTCAATCAGCCGGTCATAGATCTCGGCACGCAGGCGGGAAAAGCTGCACTTGTCGATCAATATATTCGCTTTTATACGCAATACTTCCAGCGCAATCCGGATGCGTTTGCTGCTGATTATCTGGCGAAAATCGACGGCAAACTGATGCTGGATACCTGGCACTTGTTTCTCAATTTTACCAATGTCGATCAGTTGAGCCGTACGGATGTAACCAGTCGTCTCGCTGCCGCATTTCCGGGGCGCGCTGAGTTTAATAACGACATTTACATGATAACACCTGCGCTGAATAACCCAACTTTTAATTTTACGGATGAGCGGACGCCGCAGTTTGAAATCAACGAATATTATTACGAAAACACCTTCAATAACCGAAAAACCGTGCAATTGAAAGCGGGGTATTGGGATCAAAATGTGCGCACGCCCGGTGATTTCCTGCCGCGGGATGGTGGTGTTCATTACAAAGATGCCTGGGCTCAGATAGACGCAACGGTGGATCGCGTTTACGTCGAAAGTTGGAATGAATACGATGAAGGTACGGGCATTTACGCCGGTTCTACGGGTTCGCCGGTGCGAATTGCCAGCAATACGAATACCGATACCTGGTCAACCGATAATGACCCTTACGAATACATCCGAACGACTGCAGCCGGAGCTGCTCTATTCAACAACACGCCAGAACTGGACGCGCTTTTCCTGGCGCATTCTTTCCCCGAAAGCCTGGGCGCTGGTGCATCAACTACCGTCACTGTCACCGTCAGAAACGAAGGTAATTTTTCTTGGACGGGCGCAGAGGGCGTAAGTTTGGTGCAACTGGCAACCGACCCGGTTCAGTTGTCCTACGAAGGCGGAACCATCGCTGATAACGCCAACGAAATTCCCGTTTACGGAGGCATTTTCCGGGGGCGTCCCATTACTTTCAATCTCGAGGTTACTGCGCCCGAAACGGCTGGAATGATTACCACCAATTGGCAAATGATGCGAAACGGCGAGCCGTTTGGCGAAGTGTTGACGGTGAATATTGAGGTTACAGCGGTCTCCAGCATCGTAGAAAATCCGGCAAAGATCGGGCTTTCGGTTGCCCCAAATCCCAGTTGGGAGGGCATCCGGGTTGACTGGACGGGACCACGGGCGGAGCGCGCTACCTTTTATGATGTGACGGGTAGAGCAGTCGCTGGCTTTACCAACGTCATCGCCGGACAATATCTGGAACTACCGCCGCGTCCGGGCGTTTATCATTTGCTTTTGGAAATCGACGGGCAGCGGTTCAGTCAGCGGGTCGTACGATTCTGATTTTTTAGAAAAAAACATGGGCTTTAGCCGGGTGGTTACAGGTGTTTGTTATGCCCTTTTCCACCTCATCCGGATGCCGCTCTTCGGGCGTCGGGATCGATCGATCGTGGGGCTCAAAATGTATTTCCGGTCTTACTTATGTGTATTTTCCAATTTATGAATAATTTCCCTGATCTGGTCTTGGAACATCGGAATATCTGTTCTCGCGGTGATCCAAACTGTTTCTATGTCCACATCGAAATAGTCGTGAATCAATTTATCTCGCATTCCGGCAATTGCTTTCCAGGGAACCTGAGGATATTGCGTTCGTAAATCTTTACTGAGTCTTTTAACGGCTTCTCCAATAATTTCAATCTTTCGGATAATAGCGTCCTGCTTTTCTTCATCTTGTTCAAAATTAGAATACTCAATTCCTGAAAGATAGTCAGAAATCTTTTCAGTGCTTTGCAGAATATGATCCAGATAGATTAAGTCGTTTTTTTTCATTGATAAATAGTAATAAGGTCTGCCTGAATATAAGCCTTAAGGCGAGGGTTTTTGACGCCACCTTCTGTGACAAGATCAACTTCAATGCCCAATTTTTCGGAAAGTTCCTGTTGAATTTGCACCAATTGCAATAAACCGATCTTTTCCTTGAATTTGATCAGAATATCCAAGTCACTATCTTCGTCATTTTCGCCACGTGCATACGAACCAAATATACCAATCCGATCCGGATGATAGGGTTCTAATAGTTCAATAACCTGATTTTTTATTGCTGCATCTATCATGAGAGCAATTTACCGCCTTATGGGCATTTTTGCAAGTGCATTATGTCCTTTTCCACCTCATCCGGATGCCGCTCTTCGGTCGCAAAGTGATCAATGGCAGCATTTCTACCTGTTGGTTATCAGTGAGTTCAAATTCGTAGCGCCGCAGCATCGCCGCCAGGATAAGCTCCATTTCCATAATGGCAAAACTATTGCCGATGCACAGGCGCGGCCCGCCGCCGAAAGGCACGTAGGCAAAGGGGCTCTGTTGCTTTTTTCTCTCTTTTTCGAAACGATCCGGATTAAATTGTTCTGGATTTTCCCATAAGTCCGGCGCGTGGTGCGTGCCATAAAAATAAGTCACCACGACGGTTCCTTTCGGGATTTTAATGCCCTGAAATTCATCGTCTTGCGCAGCAATGCGATCGGTGAGCCAGGCGGGCGGGTACAGGCGCATGGATTCTTCGATGATTTGGGTGAGGTACGTCAGCTTTGGTAAATCCGCGAACGTCGGTTGGCGATCACCGAGCACGGCATCCAGTTCAGCGCGGGCCTTTGCCACCACCTGCGGGTGCTGCGCGAGCAGGTACCACGTCCAGGCAAGGGCATTGGCGGAAGTTTCGTGACCGGCAACAAACATAATGGCGCTTTCCGCGAATAATTGCTCATCGGTCATGCCTTCGCCGGTATCTTCGTAGCGTGCATCCAGCAGCATTTGCAGGAGATCATCGTGTTGTGCTTCGGACTGACGGCGGGCTTTGATAATGTCAAATACAATTTGTTGAAATTCCGCTGCCATTTGCTCGTGCTGGCGCATGATGCCCGATATCTTAAACCAGGACGCCAGATACGGCTGTCGAATTTGCCGAATAATGAATTCCTGTAAATCCGTTAATAAATGCGATAAGCGAATCAGTTCCCGTTCGTCGATATTGGTGCTGAAAAGGGAATTCGCCACCACGCTAAACGCCACTTCCATCATCTTTTGGGCAATATCAACGGTTGGCGACTGCGCAATTTCCGCATCAAACCGCTCCAGAAAACGGTCGATCACCTGCTGCATAATGACGGTCAGCGCCTCCAGCCTGGCGCGGTGAAAGCCCGGCTGAATGAGCCGCCGCTGCCGCAGCCAGTAGTCGCCTTCGCTCGTAAGCAAACCGTTGCCCAGAAAGTGCGACACCTTATCGAAGTGCATGGGTGATTTGAGGTAGTTGCGGTGATTTTTCTGCAAAACGTGCTGGATCAACTCCGGCTCAATCGTCACGACGCCGTGGTGCAAGCCGCCGACGTAGGTGTAAAACGTGGGGCCGAATTTGCCAATACTTTCATTGATCAAACCGATGGGATCGCGCACAAAGCGAAAGGTATTGAGCAATGCCCGGTGGCGGGGGATCTGGTGGATATGTTGCCTGGTCATTATGTCTTGATTTTTGATTGGTTAATTTACAATAGTCCGTGCAGTTTTTATCGCTCGCACAGACGCTAAGACGCAAAGCTTTGTTTTTTCTTTCGTTATCTTTTTCAACATGAAACAGCAGTGATTTGATTATCAGTCTCTTATGAATTTTGTCCGGCATATTGGATTTACAGAAAAGAAAAATTATGTTACAACTGGAAAATTCCAGCGAAAATTCGCTAAAATTCAAACCAAACACTTTCATTTTTCGTTCAAATAGTATAACTTTGTAGCGAAAATTCGCTAAAACTATTTCTCGAACGCAAAAAACATATCAGCCATGCCAGATACATTAGTCAAATCATCCAACCTCAAAGGCGGCGAATTCATTATCAAAGACGCCAAATCGGAAGATATTTTTATACCGGAAGAATTCAACGAAGAACAACGGATGATTCGTGATACGGTGCGCGATTTTGTGGAAACGGAATTGCTGCCAAACGCAAAACGCCTGGAAAAACAGGAAAAAGGACTAACACCCAGCCTGCTGGAAAAAATAGCAGAACTGGGTTTGCTGGGCTCGCATATGCCGGAAGAATATGGTGGCATGCAGATGGATACGAATACCAATACGCTGATCAGTGAAACGATTGGCCCGTCGGGCGGATTCACGGTTTCCTGGGCGGCGCACACGGGCATTGGCATGTTGCCGATCCTGTACTATGGCACGGAAGAACAAAAGCAAAAATATCTGCCGCGTCTGATCAACGGCGAACTCAAAGCATCGTACTGCCTCACGGAGCCAGGCTCTGGTTCGGATGCGCTGGCGGCGAAAACCCGCGCGGATTTGTCGGAAGACGGCTCGCATTACGTGATGACGGGTCAGAAGATGTGGATTTCCAACGCCGGTTTTGCCGATCTGTTCATCGTTTTTGCGCAAGTGGATGGCGATAAGTTTACCGGCTTCATCGTCGAGCGCGACTCCGAAGGGTTGACCCTGGGTGCCGAGGAAGAAAAAATGGGTATTCACGCCTCCTCTACTCGTCAGGTTTTCTTTGAAAATATGAAAGTGCCAGCCGAAAACGTGCTGGGTGAAATCGGTAAGGGGCATCTGATCGCTTTCAACGCCTTAAACATTGGTCGTTACAAACTGGGTGCCATTTGTATTGGCGGCTGCAAGGGCAGCATCACCACGGCCGTTCAATATGCAAATGGTCGCATTCAATTCAAGCAGCCGATCTCCAACTTTGGCGCGATTCAGCATAAACTGGCGGAGCAGGCTATCCGTACCTTCACTGCAGAAAGCGCGACGTATCGTCTGTCTGATCAGTTGGAAGACAAGAAAAAAGAATTTAAAGAAGCCGGCGAATCCTTCGGACAAGCCAACCTGAAAGCGGCAGCTGAGTATGCGATTGAGTGTGCGATTTTGAAAGTGGTCGGCTCGGAAGTGCTGGACTACGTGGTGGACGAAACCGTGCAGATACACGGCGGCATGGGCTACAGCGAAGAGGGCACGGCGGCACGCGCTTATCGCGATTCGCGGATCAATCGAATTTACGAAGGTACCAATGAGATCAACCGCATGCTGATGGTGGACCAATTGCTGCGCCGCGCTATGAAAGGCGAACTCGACATCGTCGGTCCTGCCTGGAATGTACAGAAAGAGCTGGCTTCCATGCCTTCCATGGAACGCCCGGAAGGCACATACGGCGAAGAGAGAAAAGCGGTGCAGGAATTTAAAAAGCTGGTATTGATGGTTGCGGGTGCCGGTGCCAAAATGCAGATGGACGGCGAACTCAACCTGAAAGAAGAACAGGAAGTGTTGATGAACGTGGCAGATATGATCATGGACACGTATTTGGCAGAATCTTTGCTGCTGCGCGTTGAGAAGATTGCAGAAATGGGCAATGGCAAGCAGGCTCAGGAACTGTACGATACCATGCTGCGCACCTTCCTGCACGACGCCACCGCCAGAATGAATAAAAATGCGACGGACGCGCTGGCTTCTTTCGCGGAGGGTGATTTGCTACGCACGCTGCTGATGGGCGTGAAGCGCTTCACCAAGTACCCGGTGCAAAATGTGAAAGCCAATCGCAGAGCAATCGCTAAGGCGCTGATCGAAGCGAACGAGTACTGCTTTTAAGCAAACGATTCGATACCTGATTATAACTTACACTTGAAGACAAAATGGGCTGAGCGCTCCGCCGAAAGGTGGAGCGCTTTTTTATATGCTTAAGTGCCTGTTCCAAACTATCTATAAGTAATTTCGGTTTCTTTTTCTCTCTCACTTTGTTGAAAATACTCGCCGTAGCTTCGGCTATGACTGCGCTTTTCGCCTCGTGAGAGAAAAAAATAATTCCGAAATTTTACCTATCCATAATTTAAAACAGGCACTTATTCTTCTTTTTCCTTTTTTTTCTCTCCTTTTACCACTTTGCTGATTTGGCTGGGCAGCAGGCTGATG
>CAZFBU010000196.1:0-6661 GCA_964517175.1 uncultured Saprospiraceae bacterium | reverse complement strand
TGTCATGCTGAAAAATGGGAAATCCGCGCACCTGCTGACCTGCGATATTCGCTGATCGGTTACCTGCTTTTTGCAGTTTTATTTTGTATATTTGGAAAACGAAGATACTTGAACTGAAATAATTATATGCAAAAATTAACAATAAAGAATTTCGGACCTATCACGGATGTAAGTATTGAAGTCAAAAAAATCAATATATTTATTGGCCCTCAAGCCAGTGGCAAAAGTACAATAAGTAAAGCTATCTATTTTTTTCAAACTATTAGATATGATTTACTTGAATTAGTCCTGTCAATGTTGGAAAAAGGAGACACCTCTAAGCCTCTAAGTCAATTCAATAGAATAATTAAGAAAAAATTCCTTGATTACTGGGGTTCAACATTTCATTTAAAAACAATGTTTCTATCATATGATTTTAATAAACAGATGCAAATATCATTAAAATTAGAACCTCGAAATAAGTTTATAGATCCGCAATATAGTAAAGATTTCCAGATTATTTTTAAGGATATAATTCAAGATGTAGAACTTTTCCAAAGCCAAAAGTCTAATGAAAATGATTTTTCCACTTCATCTAAATTATTTCTAATTGAATCTGAAAGAAGACAGTTCCTACAAATTGTGGAGAGAAAACTTGATCTAATTTTTGGTTCTTCACAAGAGTTATTGTTTTTACCAGCCGGAAGGAGTCTCGCAGCTACAATCTCAGACCAGCTACAATATCTTAATGTCAAGCAGATGGATTATTTGATGCGAGAATTCATTGAGAAGATAAATGCAATAAAGTCATCTTTTACGAAAGATTTTCGAGAGATTAGATTGGAAATGCAATTTCTTACTTCAGAGAAGCCAGATATATCAAGAATACGAGTGGCTGAAAAAATTATTAACTCCATTTTGAAGGGGACTTACAAATCGGAAAAAAATGGAGAAAAGTTATTTTACAGTAAAAATCAATACGTCAAAATTAACTTTGCTTCTTCAGGGCAACAGGAGTCCCTTTGGATTCTTTTATTGCTATATCTTAACATTCTTTATAGAAAGAAAATATTTGTGGTAATTGAAGAGCCTGAGGCTCATCTTTTTCCTGAAGCACAACAAGAAATTATAAATTTAATAGCACTTTTATCGAATACTTTAGAAGATAATATAACAATTATTACTACTCACAGCCCCTATATTTTGTCTAGTATGAATAATTTGCTGTATGCTCATAAAGTTGGGCAACTTAATTTTACTAAAGTGAATGAGAAAATTGATTCCCGTTTATGGCTTCCTTTTTCAGAGCTTACTGCATATTTTGTAGATGAAGGCGAAATAAAATCCATCACGGACGAAGAATTGCAAATGATAAAAGTTGAAGAAATTGATTCTGCTTCACGAAAAATTAATGCAAATTTTGATTATTTACTTAATCTTGAGATAGATGAGTTGCAATCCATTTGATGAATGCGAACATTTTTCTGACAATCGCCCTACAATTGTTTTGAAGGAAAAAAAATCTAAGTATATCGGTAAAAATAATGAATCTAAAAATTTCACAAGCATTAAAGTTGATGGCTGTCTTATTGAGGAAAATTTGAAGCAGTGTGATTTTCTTTTATTGAATTGTGATCAGCATTTGGCATACCTTATCGAATTAAAAGGGAGTGATTTACTTCAAGCAATTCGACAGATTGATAAATCACTTGATAAATTAGCTGCCAGGTTAAAACTTTTCCAGTCTATTAATGCAAGAATAGTTCTTACAAAAACTCCTGCACCAGATATCAATAGTACAGAAGAGATTCGACTGAAAAAAAGATTAAAAAAAATGAAGGGCAATCTTAAAAGAGGGAATTCTCCATTAGAGGAAATTTTATAATTCCTAATTGACCAGAAGTAGATTCTGTCTGCAAATCGCGTTTTGGAGATTTACTTACATTTTCTATTTTTGCACCGATTTTTTTGGTTCTTAACCAGAAAGGTGTTAAGTATAGCCGGAAAAATTTTAACCATTAATTACTAAAAACATCAATTCAAAAAATGCCGTATTTATTCACATCTGAATCTGTTTCAGAAGGACACCCTGACAAAATCGCCGATCAAATCTCCGACGCATTAGTGGATCACTTCCTGGCGTTCGATCCAAATTCCAAGGTAGCTTGCGAAACATTGGTGACGACCGGGCAGGTAGTGCTGGCCGGTGAAGTAAAGTCGAGTACTTATCTCGATGTACAGCAAATCGCGCGCGACGTGATCGAACGCATTGGCTATACCAAATCTGAATATATGTTTGAAGCGCACTCTTGCGGGGTGCTTTCCGCCATTCACGAGCAATCGCCCGATATCAACCGCGGCGTGGATCGTGGCAACCCGGAGGAGCAAGGCGCCGGCGACCAGGGCATGATGTTTGGTTATGCCACCAGCGAAACCGATGACTACATGCCATTGGCGCTGGATTTGGCGCATAAAATCCTGCAGGAGCTTGCAAAAATTCGTCGCGAAAGCGATGGTATCAATTACCTGCGCCCGGATGCAAAATCGCAGGTAACGATCGAATATAGCGATGACAATGTGCCACAGCGCATCGATGCAATTGTTGTTTCTACGCAGCACGATGACTTTGCTCCGGAAGAAGAAATGCTCGCAAAAATTCGCGAAGATGTTATCAATGCTGTCATTCCGCGCGTGGTCAAGCAATTGAAGCCGGAAATTCAAAAACTTTTCAACGACAAGATCAAGTATCACATCAACCCGACGGGCAAGTTTGTGATCGGTGGACCGCACGGTGATGCCGGGTTGACCGGGCGTAAGATCATCGTTGATACCTACGGCGGTAAGGGGGCACACGGTGGTGGCGCTTTCTCCGGCAAGGATCCCTCCAAGGTGGACCGTTCGGCGGCTTACGCAACGCGGCACATTGCCAAAAACCTGGTGGCTGCGGGTGTTTGCGATGAAATTTTAGTGCAGGTATCCTATGCGATTGGCGTGGCTGAACCGACCAACATTTACGTGCAAACCTACGGTACGGCGAAGGTCAACATGAGCGATAGCGAAATCGCCAGAAAAGTGGCAGAAATTTTCGATATGCGCCCTTACGCCATTGAAAAGCGCCTGAAACTGCGCAAGCCGATTTATTCAGACGCCGCCGCTTACGGGCACATGGGCCGCACACCGGAAACCAAGAAAGTAGTGCTGACGGACGGTTCTGGCAATCGCAAGGAAATGGAAGTGGAAACCTTCACTTGGGAAAAGCTGGACTACGTCGATAAAGTGAAAGCCGCTTTCGGTTTGTAAGCATAAAACATTAACTTTAAACGTTCTATTAGCCCTGCGTTTTGCACGATACGCGGGCTAATTCATTTTACAAATTTTGCAAAAAGCAAAAGACACATGTCGAGATCGATCCGTATGCTGCTGCTGTGTACCTTGTTCTGTCCGTATTTTTTATCAGCGCAACCGCAAAAGAAGTTTTCGGCGGAAGATTACAAGGAAGACCTCACTTATTTGCAGACAGCTATCAACGACATCCATCCGGCGGCGCTTCGGTATTATACCCTGGAAGCGATGGACAGCTTGTACCGGGTGCATACCGCCAATTTGCCAGACAGCGTCACCTATCTGGATGTTTTCAAAGCGGCGAATCAAACCGTAGCGATGGTCGGCTGCATTCATACCCTGGTGCAAAATGCGAAATTTGGCGCTTACGGCAGGCGCGTGCGTGCGATTCCCTTCAGCTTTTGGTACAATGGCGAACAAGTTTTCCTGACCAAAAGTGATTCTCTGGCTACCGGCATCGCGCTGGAAGCAATCAATGGCGTTCCTGTCGGCAAAATCGTAGCGAAAATGCGGAGCTACCGCGCGGCGGATGGCTATGTGCAGACTTTCCGGTGGGAATTTGTGTCGGTGAATTTTAACACACTGACGCTGATTTATTTCAGCTTTCCGCCAAAATTGACCTATCGCTTTTCAGATGGAAGCACATACACCATCGATTTTATTGCCTTCGACAAAGCAGAAGCCGAGCGCGCCGGGGAAAAAAGCAAAAAAACAAAAACCAAAAAGGACAAATCCAAGCCCGAAGCGGATCTGGTCGTCTATCCCTTTGATGCGGATAGCATCGCTTACCTGAAGATGACGACTTTTCGAAAACCCTACAACAAATCCTTTGTGCGCAAGGCCGTAAAGCAACTCGCTGCCGAAGAGCCAACGCATCTTATTCTGGATTTTCGCAATAATCTCGGCGGGAGTTTCCTGACCGGGCTCAAGCTTGCGAAGCACTTGGTCGATTCGACGATCAACCTGGAATTGAATATTTACAAAAAGCCGTATAAGGAGCATTTGAGTGGGTTTAAGTTTGGATTCCAGAAGTTTGCCCTTTTTTTCAACCAATTGTTTGGCGGCGGGAAATATTCCAGACAAGAAGGTACGATCCGTTATCGCTACCACCTCAAACCCAGTAGGAAGCGCCAGTACGATGGCGAACTGTACATCCTGACCAATGGCTTGTCGGCGAGCACCACGAGTCTTACCGCTTCTTACCTCCGGGCTTACGCCGATGCAACCATCCTGGGCGAAGAAACCGGCGGCGCAGCCTACGGCAACAGCGGCTCAATCAATATGCCGATTGAATTGCCGCATTCCGGTTTGCAGGTCAAAATTCCGCTGGTTTGGTTGGATTACAATCTGCCGTTGGATAAGTGGGGTACGGGTATAATACCTGATTATGAAATCAAACCTACGCTTGAAGATGTGCTGAATAAAGAAGACAGCCAGTTGGACGCTCTCGTGGAAATGATTAAACGCTAGGAGATTTTAAGATCAAAAATCCGGATTTCGCTGTGGCGGGAAACTTTTCGTACGGTTGTTGTCCAATTTAAAAACACTTAAAACGATGAAACCAGCTTTATCATTCTTTTCCGGCTTATTTGTGCTGACCTTGCTGGTCAGTTGTACGCCATCTTACGATACGATCATTCGCAACGGCATGGTATATGACGGCGTGAATGAAACACCCACGCAGCAGGACATTGCCATTCGCGGCGATAAAATCGTTGCCATTGGCGACCTGTCAAATGCAACCGCTGAGCGGGAAATTGATGCCACTGGATTGGTGGTAGCCCCTGGGTTTATTGACCTGCACACCCATCTCGATCCGCTGCTGCGCTTGCCGGATGCGGAAAGTCATGTGCGCCAGGGCGTCACCACTGCGCTCGGCGGACCCGATGGCAGTGCGCCGTTTCCACTGAAAAATTACCTGGATACCTTGCCGGGCCTGGGCCTGGGTATGAATGTCGCTTTCCTTGCCGGGCACAACACCATCCGCCGGAATGTGATGGGGCTGGAAAATCGTGCGCCCACCTCCGATGAACTCGAAGCCATGAAAGCACAGGTACAGCAGGAAATGGAGAGCGGTGCCTTTGGGCTGTCCACCGGTTTGAAATATTTACCCGGCGCTTTTTCTGAGGTAGGAGAAGTGATCGAATTATCGAAAGTGGCAGCACAGAATGGCGGCATTTACACGTCTCACCTGCGCGAGGAGGGTTTGGGTTTGATCGATGCGGTGGAAGAAGCCATTCGCATCAGCGCGGAAGCGGATATTCCGGTGGTTCTGACGCACCATAAAGTCGTCGGCAAACCCATGTGGGGGCAGAGCCAACGCACGCTGGCGCTCGTGGATTCGGCGCGGGCCGCCGGTTTGGACATCATGATCGATCAATATCCCTACACGGCAAGCTATACCAGCATTTCCATTCTCATTCCTGCCTGGGCAATGGCGGGCGGCAATGCAGCATTTAAAGAGCGATTGAAAGATCCGGTGCTGCGCGATAGCATCAAAAATGGCATCGTGTCCAATCTCATCAATGATCGCGGCGGCGAAGACCTGCGGCGCGTGCAATTCGCCAAAGTCGCCTGGAAAAAAGACCTCGAAGGGCGTTCTCTCTTCGATTGGGCAATGGAGCGCGGTCTGGATTCTACCATGCAAACCGGCGCCGAACTGGTCATTGAAGCGCAGTCCAATGGTGGTGCCAGTTGCGTATTCTTTGCCATGTCCGATGAAGATGTTGATCGCATTATGCTGCATCCGCAGACGATGATCGCTTCGGACGGTCGGTTGGTGCGCCCCGGAGAGGGGCATCCGCATCCGCGCTGGTACGGCACGTTCCCGCGCGTGCTCGGGCATTATGTGCGCGAGCGACAATTATTGCCACTTGGCTTAGCGATCAAAAAAATGACTTCCATGCCGGCGCAGCGCCTGGGCTTGACCGATCGCGGGCAAATCAAGGAAGGCGCTTTCGCGGACATGGTGATCTTTGACCCCGAAACAGTGATCGACAAAGCTACCTTCTTCGAGCCGCACCAGTATCCGGAAGGCATTCCTTATGTCCTCGTAAATGGCGAATTTATGGTAGATGAAGGCAGCTTTACGCAAAGCCGGAGCGGGCGGGTATTGTATGGTCCGGCTGTGAAGAAATAATGCCAGTATTGCTTTTTCAATGCTAATTTTACCAAATACCTGAACTGTTCTACGCTCTGAATGGTTAAGCTGTGGTATCGGCAAACGGAGAAGGCGATTGTTATAACCGGTCTCTATCAGCCGCGAACAGCGATAAAATGAGTAAAGACACAGAACAAAAAGAACTGACAGCGCTGCTGGAATTGCTGAAAATTGAAAAGG
>CAZFBU010000195.1:0-6915 GCA_964517175.1 uncultured Saprospiraceae bacterium | reverse complement strand
AAAAGACAGTTGATTTTGTACAACAAGGGTACCGACGATTAGAAAAATAGAAACGGAAAATTGGAATACAACTAAACTTTTGCGCAAAGCAATACCGCCACTAGAGGTTTTCAAATCGCCTTTCAAAACGCGAATTGGTTTAAATCCAGCGATCATTACTGCCGGGTAGATACCAGCAATCAAACTTACGGCAAAGCCAATACCCAATAACCCTAGCAGGGCAACCGAATTTTCAAAGAAAATGAACGTCATCTGCCGATCGGTCACTTGATTGAAAATTGGCAAGAGTAGGAATGCTAATCCTAAGCCAATGAATAATGCAACAAATGTAACCATGGTTGATTCGCCCAGAAACTGCTGAAACAACTGCCGTTGTTCCGCGCCCACCACTTTGCGAATGCCTACTTCTCGTGCCCGCTCCGCCGCGCGTGCTGTCGCCAAATTCATATAATTGATACAAGCAATGGCTAAAATGAGCAATGCAATCGCCGAAAAAATATAAACATAGCGAATATCACTATTAGGCTCCAAACCGCCTTCCACGCGGGCGCGCAGATGCACATCGCGCATGGGCTGGAGCATATAGGTCAAAAAACTATTGGCGGGCATATTTTCGCCCATTGCACCGTCCATGAAAGTGCGAATCTTCTTTTCAAGTTGGGCTACCGCAGCCGGATCGTTCAACTGCAGATAGGTAATGAAATTCGCCGAGCCCCAAATTTCTTCTCGCCAGCCAGACAAGGAATGAAAAGAGGCAAGAAAACTGAACTTGATCTGCGAATTTGTTGGTGGGTCAGCCACTATGCCGGTGACTTTGTACTCCGTAGTGCCATTGATAGTAATGGTTTTATCCATTGGATCTTCCGTACCGAAGTATTTTTGCGCCATCGACTCCGTTACAACAACAGTGTTCAAACCATCAAGTAACGTCTTAGGATTTCCGCGTAAGATCTCGAAAGAAAACATATCGAGAAATGTAGAATCGACGAACAAAAAACCAGTTTCCTCGAATAATTTATCTTGGTAATTAACTACGATTGGCGAAAAATCTGATACATCGTAGATGCGTACGCCGGTTTCCACTTCCGGGAATTCCCGCGTAAATGTCGGATAAGCCGCCGTAGGAGTGGTGTTAAATTCTTGCGCTTCGCCGCCGAAACTTCCCATAGAGGTCAATCGAAAAATCCGGTTGCCTTTTTCGTGAAAATTGTCGTAGCTCAATTCAAACAATACATACGTGGATATGAGAATAAAGCAAGCCAAACCAATGGCTAAGCCAACGATATTGATGAATGAATAAGCGACATTTCGGGAGAGCTGCCGCAGGGCGATTTTGAAATAGTTTTTCAGCATGATTAAAGAGGTTTTTGTAAAAAAACACCTGAACCGTTGTCAATTTTTACTTTTGATAATTAAATACAAGGACAGCGCGATCACCAAAAAGCTGCTCGCTCACCAGGCAAACAAAACATTTCCGGCAGCAAACAATTGGGCGAAAAACCAGAATTTTACTCACTGCGCAAACTCTCCACCGGATTTGCCACCGCCGCCCGCACCGCCTGGAAGCTCACCGTGAACAAGGCGATTAGCACCGCCAACACACCTACTACTGCAAATACCCACCACGAAATGCTGATCCGGTAAGCAAAATCTTCGAGCCATTGGTTCATCAGCCACCAGGCTAACGGTGAAGCGATCAGTAAGGCAATGGATACGAGCTTGAGAAAATCCAGCGACAACAAGCCGACGATATCCACAATGGAAGCCCCCAATACTTTGCGAATGCCGATTTCCTTGATCCGTTGTGCGGCGGCGTGCGTCGCCAGGCCAAACAAACCCAGGCAGGAAATTAAAATGGCTAAAACTGCAAAAACTTTGGTTGTGGAAGCCAGCCGATTGTCATCTTCATAAAACCGGGCAATGCTTTCATCCAGAAAGCGGCCCACGAAAACCTGCTCGGGCAGCACCTCGTCAAAGGTGCTTTTGATCTTTCCCGTCGTAGCTGCAATCTGATCCGGACGAATTTTTACGCCGGCGCTCCAGTAAAATTCTTTGCGGGTGGTCAATAGCAACGGCAGATGCTCATCGCGCAGCGAATGCGTGTGAAACTCACTGGTGACCCCCACGATGGGTAAAAGCTGACTTCCGCCCAGTCTGATATTTTGACCGATTACTTCCTGCGGGTCGGTAATGCCGACTTTTTTCAGCAGGGTCATGTTTACCACCGCCTGCCGCATGGTGTCGGAAGGCGCAAGCCATTTACCTGCCAATAATTTGATGCCGTAAGTTTCCTGGTAATGCTCGTCGCAAAACTTCAGAGTGATGCCGTAGGGCTCGTCTTCCGGGCGGGAAGCGTAGCCGAAGTTGCTCGTCCAGGTATTGCCCGAAAGGGGCTGATCGCTGTTGAAACTCACCGTTTCTACGGTCGGAATTTGCAGTAATTGCTGCTTGAGCGCTCGCTGGCGCGCAATGGTAGCGCTATCGGAATTAAAGGAAAATGTATAAACCAAATCATCATTAAAGCCCAAATCTCGTGAGCGGATATAATCCAATTGCAACATGCTGATGATGGCGCCAATGATGAGTCCTTGCGCGATCGTAAATTGCAATACGACCAAAAACTTTCGCAGGGAGGTGCCGCCAAAAACCAGATTGCCAGCACGGCTTTTTAATGCGCTGACCGGCTGGAAACTTGCAAGCGCCAATGCCGGATACAACCCCGCCAGCAACGTCACGGCTACGGTGAGCGCCATCAGGAACATCCAGATGCGGGGATTGGAAAAAAGCGGCAAATCCGCAGGTACATTTGAGACGAATTTCAGCAATGGCGCTGCGAAGTAAGCCAGGCTGGCTCCAACCGCCACAGCGATCAGTACGATGACGCCGGTTTCGCTCATAAACTGCCCGATGAGTTGACCGCGCCTGCTGCCCAGGGTTTTGCGAACGCCCACTTCTTTGGCTCTCAGGGTAGCTTGTGCGGTAGCGAGATTGATAAAATTGAAGCATGCCAGAATCAGCGTCAGGATGCCAATCCCCCCCAACACTTTCAGGCGGTTTTTGCTGATGCGGTGCGAGCCGGAGTGCCCGTAGCGTTCGTTGTAATGCAGGTCGGCAAGTGGCTGCAAATGGTGCATCCGCCCCCGATGGCCATTGCGGTTGGTGTATTCGGTCTCGCCAACGCTGGCAAGTGTGGCATTGGCGGCGTCCAGTTGGTTCGGATTTTTCAAAAGCGCATACACCTGATTATTGGAACTGCAACTGCCCCAATTGCCATCTTCATCATAAAAATAATTCGCAGAATTTGCCTGCAAAGTCGGATAAGAAGCGACGTATGGAAGGGTAAAATCGCAATTCACCGGTAAATCCTCCATGATGCCCGTGACCGTAACCGGAATGAGGTCATCCAGCATAACCATTTTGCCCATAGCATCTTCCCAGCGATCAAAACATTTTTCCGCCCAGGTTTTGGTCAGCACGATTGAGCCGGGATCGTTCAGCGCCGTTTCCGGATTACCCGCCAGCCATTGAAAATCAAAGATTTGAAAAAAATCTGACTCCGCAAAGAAAGCCGTCTCCGGCGTAGTGAGGGCAAACTTCTTAAGCGGTGCGCCGCCGTTGGGGCTGGGCACCGTCAGCGTTGCCCACAGCTCATGAATTCGGCTCATCGCAGCAAACTGACTGACGGAATTCTCCATCACATCCATTGCCGGCACCGGCACACAGACCGTGTAGCTGTCGCCTTCTTCGGGGCTGGTTTCCGTTGAGACGACCCGCACAATGCGGTCGTAGTTTGCAAAGTTTTTATTAAAGCCCTGTTCATACGTTATAATGTGAAATATGAGCAAAGCGGCGGCAATGCCGATGGCAAGCCCGGCAATATTGATCAGCGTATAAGTCTTGTTTTTACGCAAACTGCGAATACTAATTTTCAGGTGATTCAAAAACATGATACTCTATTTAATTTTTTATTCATTCAAATACTCTATCCCGGCTTTCCGCACGAATTTTCCTGTCTTTAGAAGGCAAGCCAGCTTACTCACTCCGTAAACTCTCCACCGGATTCGCCACCGCCGCGCGCACCGCCTGGAAGCTTACCGTCAGCACCGCTATGACAATCGCCATAACGCCCGCCAGTGCGAACATCCACCACTTTATCTCGATCCGGTAAGCAAAATCTGCCAGCCACTTGTCCATTGCCCACCAGGCAATAGGGGCGGCAATGAGAATCGCGATAAATACCAGTACTACAAATTCTTTGGAGATGAGGCTCACAATATTCGTTGCGGAAGCGCCGAGTATCTTGCGGATGCCGATTTCTTTGGTGCGTCGCTCGGTGGCAAAGGTGGCTAAACCAAATAATCCCAGGCAGGAAATGACCAGCGCAATGCCCGCAAATATATTGAACAGTAGCCCGGAGCGTTGTTCGGTCCGGTACAGTTTCTCGAAAGATTCGTCCATGAAAACGTACTCGAAAGGCTCTTCCGGCAGCAGTTGCGCCCAGGTCTTTTCGGCAGCAGCCAGCGCAGCGGCAGTACGATCACCCGTCGTTTTAACGAATATCCAACTGCGCGCCCAAGAATCGTTGTAGATCACCATTGGCATGATTTTTTCGCGCAAACTGCGGAAGTGAAAGTCCTTCACCACGCCAATAATCTGCCCGTCTTCGCCGTGAAAAGAAAAGCGCTGCCCTACGTACGGAGGCTTTAGCTGAAAGGTTTTAACGGCCGTTTCATTCAAAATGACGTTCGACTCATCGGCAATATTGCCAGCCTGAAACCACCGTCCTTCCAACAGCTCCAGCTCAAACAGTGCCTGGAAGGCATCATCCGCCGATAATTGCGCCACACTGGGTTGAAAATCCGGATCGTGTCCTTCCCAGTCAAGACTGCCACTGTGGGTACTGCGGGCATTGACGATCATTTGGTTAGCCGTTGTAATCTGGTCGATACTGTTTTCGCCTTTCAGTTCATTGACAAAAACCGACCGCAAGCCTTCCAGTTCCTCCGGAGGTACCGTGCCATAAGGAATCACGACCGAAAAAATATTCGCTCGCTCGTACCCCAGTTCTGTATTTTTTATAAAATGAAGCTGCCCGGAAATGATAATGACACTGATAATGAGCGTCGTTGAAATGACAAACTGCAGCACCACCAGCCCCTTCCGGAAATGCGCATTATTGCCAGCCAGCCAGCTTTGCCCCCGCAGCAGATTTACTGGTCGGAACGAAGAAAGCAACAGTGCCGGATAAATGCCGGTAAGTAAAATTGCAAAAACGGTTGTGCCGGCCAGTATCAGCCAGATTGCTGGATTGCCGTAATCCAACTGGAACGCCTGCTCCACAATGCGATTGAAAAGGGGCAGCAACAGATGTGTTAGTCCGATTGCCAGCACCAGCGACAAAATGCTGGTGATCGTGGATTCTAGCATGAACTGTGTAAACAGATTGGCTTTGCCGGCGCCGATGATCTTCTTCACACTGATTTCCTTCGCCCGAATGCTCGCTTTGGCTGTGGTGAGGCTGACGTAATTGATGCAGGCAATGAGCAAAATCAATAAGCCAATGATGGTGAAAATCCGGGAAGTGCGCTTGTTTCCATGCGAAAAGTTATCCGACATCAGCGTTTGGTCAAAGTGCATATCCGCCAGCGGCAAAAGCGTGATGTAGCTTGTCGTATCTTCCGGTTTATTGCTGCGAAGCAACGCGGTGGTCTTATCGCCAATGTATTCCTGGTTTGCTCCGGTTTGCAATTTCAAAAATGTAAAATAATTAAAATTGCCCCAATCGGATTCATTTTCATAAATCGCCGGATTGGACAAATGCGCGGCCAACGGCATCAAATAATCAAGCTGAAAACTCGAATTGACCGGATTGTCCGCAATCACGCCACGCACCACAAAATCGGTGGTATCAATCGTGATGATTTTACCGATCGGATGCTCTGCGCCAAACAGCTTTTCTGACTTACTCCGGGTCATGATCAAACTGTTCGGATGCTCGAAGAAAGTTTTAGTATCTCCCATAAAAAACTGATAATCAAATACATTGAACCAGCCTTCGGCTACGTAAGCCACATTTTTTTCTTTGAAAAGCGCGCCGTTCAGTTGGAGGGTTTTTCCGCCCCAGGCGTGGGTCATTTTAGCAGATGCCTGTACTTCCGGCAGTTCTTCCAGGGCTACATCCCCCAGCAGGAGAGGCGTAGTGCCCCAGTGCCAGGTTTCATCGTCGCTGATCTTGATGTGGCTGTGCAACCGATAAATGCGATCGGCGTCCGTATGATAGGTATCAAAACTCCATTCATTTTGCACCCAAAGCAGAATGAAGAGCGTGGTGGCCATACCCAGCGCCAGTCCGAAAATATTGATAAAGGTAGAAAACCTGCCGCGGGCAAGGTTGCGTAGTCCTGTTAAAATGTGATATTTCAACATGCGTTTCTTTTTTTATCAGGTGTTCAATTGCGTATCCGGATTCCCAAATAAATCCGGGGAGTTCCATTTTTTTAAAAATTTCGGGTGATTTCTCCTTATAAAGCGTCGAAACACCGTGCCAATTTCATAACTAACTGATAATAAGAAACTTAAACCCGTTCAAAATTTTCCGGTGTTCGTTTTCGATACACTCCGTGTACAGATATCGAACAGATTTGGTATATTCAGAAGTTCATTTCATTTTTACGAAGCCGTTTTCTGAACATGCAGCCGAGAATGCTGTTCCAATTTAAAACCTGAACGAATGCCATCCCTGGATTACGACGTTGTGATTATCGGTTCCGGCCCTGCCGGTGCCACCACTGCCCGCATTGCCGCTGAGCGCGGACTGCAGGTGCTGCTCATTGACAAGAAGCAGGAACTGGGTGCGCCCATCCAATGCTCGGGTGCCGTTAGTCGGCACGCACTGGAGGAAGTAAACATTGAGCC
>CAZFBU010000194.1:0-6972 GCA_964517175.1 uncultured Saprospiraceae bacterium | reverse complement strand
CTTTAGGTGTAATAAAATCATGAACAAAACAAGGGTTTTTACATGCGTACTTGCATGCTGGCAAATGAATCCATAAAGTTGCTGGTATAAATAGTAAAAAGTTGCTTTGTAAAAGTAATAATTACTTTTTGAAATGGCAATTTTTCATCAATTATTTTTAAAAGATGAAAATAGCCGGTCAAACCAAAAGAACCCCGGACTGAGATTTCGTACTTCTTCAAGCCAAACGGAAGTTTTTAATTAACATGTGCCGCACCTTCGTGGCGTGGCACATATCAATATCTACTCTTCAAATGGCAACTTCACCTCCTCACCCCAGACGTACTTGTTGAACCACTGCCAGTTGTGCCAGACCGCAGCCAGGCGCTCCTTTGGCTTGGTAATGCCGTGCCCGAAGCCTTTATAGACGACGAGTTTGGCGGGAACGCCCACATCCTGCAAGCCCTGCAAGAGTTCATATGCATTTGGGATCGGCACACGCTGGTCGAATTCGCCGTGCTGAATGAGCGTTGGCGTGCTGGCGTTGTTGATATTGGTCATCGGAGAAGTTTTGGCATAAATTTCCGGATCAGACCAGGGCGTCGCCTGCAAATACTGCCGCGTGAATGGATGAATATCAGTATTTACATAATAGGTCATCCAGTTGGAAATACCCGCGCCCACGGAAATAGCCTTAAAGCGATTGGTGTTCGTCGTCAAAAATGCCGAGATGTAGCCACCCTGACTCCAGCCCATGCAGCCCATTTTGCTTTCGTCCACCATGCCCCTGTTTACTAAATAATCGACGCCGGACATTACATCCCACATATCACCGACGCCCAGGTTGCGCACGTTGAGCGAGCGGAAGGCTTCGCCATAACCCGCTGATCCACGGTAATTTACACGCAGAATCAATGCGCCCTTATTCGCCCAGTGCATCGCCGGATAAACGTACGTCAGCACCGGAGCAGGTCGGTCCACGCCCGTCGGGCCGCCATGTATCATAACCAGGAGCGGATATTTTTTCGTCGGATCGTAATCCTGCGGCTTGTGTAATACGCCCTCAATTTCCGCGTCATCCTTGCTTCGCCACTTGATGACTTCGCTGGTCATCGTTGGCCAGTCGGCGATTTGCTGACTCATATTCGTAATGCGCTGCGGCTTGAAATTCGCGAACGTCGTTTTGTAAATTTCACTCAAATGCGTGGCGTCGGCAGCAGAGAAAGCGATGGTTTTGCCATCCGCCGAAAAGCTGTAGCCACCGAAGGTCTGGTCGCCGCTGGTGATCGGTTTCACCTGTCCGTTGCCCGGATCGAGTTGAAACAAATGACGATTGGTACGCTGGCTGGCAGCAAAGAAAATCCCGGAACGATTCCATTCGATACTGCCGATTTCCTCATCAAAAAGCTGTCCGATGCGACTGTTTTTGCCGCTCGCCAAATCCATGATGAATACCTTATTGTTTTTGTAAAAATTGGAAATCGTATCATTCACTTCACTGGAATAGACAAAGCGTTTGGAATCTGGCGCCCAGGCAGCGAAAGAATCGCTCGAAGGGTTGCTGACTGAGGGTTTCAGTTCTTTCGACGCCACATCGAGTATAGAAATATCCGACTTCATGAAGGACATGATGAGCGGATTCGGTTGGTGCGTGATCGCAATTTTGCTGCCATCGGGCGACCATTTGAAACCGGAAACCGTAAAATCTCCTTCGGTCAGTCGGGTGGCTTTTGGCAAGGTGATGCATTCGCTGGAATCGGATTTTTCGTCGTAACAAGGCACTTCGTGCGGCGCGGGCATCATATCATGTTGAAAATCGACGAGCCACAGATGCGAAAGCTGGAACTCCGCATCATCTACGCCGTACGCCCCAAAGCGCTTTTTGCGTTCTTTGTCTTCCTTGCTTTCCGGTTCCTGCATGGTGAAAGCGAATTGCTTACCGTCAGGCGACCACTCAAAACTGCCAATGTTCTCCTCTGCATCGGTCACAGCTTGCGCTTCGCCGCCAAAGGCGCGGATCACATGGATTTGCGTTTTTTCGCCACGCTTCGCGGTAAAAGCGATCCATTTTCCATCGGGCGACCACGCCGGCGATGTACTGCTGCCATCCGCGGTACGCGTGAGTTGGAATGGCTCCTCCCCTTCCCGCGCCAGCCAGATTTCGGTATCGTACGAATTGTTTTTCCAGTCGGTGCTTTGCACGGTAAAGGCAATATGCCTGCCATCCGGCGAAATGCCCGGACTGCCCGCATTGCGCAGCGAAAGCACCTGCTCGAAGGAAACTTCCGCGTTTTCCTGGGCTTGTAATGCAAAAAATGTAAGTGTGAAAAGTGTAAGTAGAATCGATTTGAGAGCATGCATGTGAGTCGAGATTTTGGTGACAGCCTAAGGTACGCATTTTACCAAAATCAACGAGGAGGATCGGCTGATTAAAAGCGAGAAAAAAAGGGCCACACCTGGAAGATGCGGCACAAGGTTATTTTTCGAAAGTGCGGAGTTTCAAGCCCGGCACAAGCTTGACGGCATTTTTATAGTACAATTTCTGCAAAATTTCATCCGGTAAATTCAAGCCATACATGCGCCAGAAGGCGTGATAACGCTTGTAGTATGGGAAGTATTCGTCGTCGGTTTCCAATACCCGGAAATAGGTCGGAAACTCTTCCACCTGGTACGAATCTTTACCAAACAAGACGCGATCCTGGTATTTTTCAAAGAATTTATTGGCGTTGCGAGGCTGGCGACCTAGCTCGGCAATCACCGCGCCGATGCCGACGTACATATTTGGAATTTCGTCCATAATTTCACCGAGCTTTCCTAAATCATTCGCATGCCAGCTCATATGCGCGGCAATGAAATTGGTGTTCGGATGCTTGCGAAACATGTCGTGTTGCTCCTGAATCAATTGCGCCCAGGGTGCCGGATCGGTATCGCTGCGCTTGCGGCGTGGGTGCGTTTTCAGCTCCAGCCAACGCTCATTGGTCTCATCAAAAGGTTCCCAGAATTGTTTGGGGTCGGCGGTATGAATGAGCACCGGAATGCCCAGTTCGCCGCACTTTGCCCAGATCGGATCGAGGCGCGGATCGTCCACCGGCACGCGTTTACCGTCGGTATCGGTAACCGACATGCCCAGATTTTTGAAAATTTTCAAGCCTTGCGCGCCACCTTGTTTTACGTCATATTCCAATTGCTTCACCGCATTTTCCGTCCAGTCCGGCTCACCAACGCCATTAAAACTCACATTCGTGAAAACGACAATACGATCTTCGTGACCATATTTCTTGACATTATCCGTCATATTTTTCAACGCCTCGCCGCCGCGACCACTCAGATTGACGATGCCGCCCATGTTGAGGGCGTCCATTTCAGCGATCAACTGATTCAAATCCTGCGTCGCCATGCGCCACTGGTGACTGTGAATATCCACAAACGGGAACTTCGCCCGCGTGACCGGATGCTCCGGCACCACCAGGCTGGACGGCGGATCATACGCCTCAAAGTCCATACGGGCTTCGGAATTGACGCCGCTATCCTGCGCACAAGCCGTTACAGCCAGCGCGAAGACCAATAAGGTGACAGAGAGAAAATGCTTCATGTTTCTGATTTTCAAATTTGACAAGACAGAACGATTTATTTATCCAAAATGATCACAAACCGCTTGTCCAGGGGGTCGAGGTTGTCTTTTAGTACAGTAAAAAACGCGTCACCATATTTCAAGTAGAATTGCGTGAAGTTATCAGTACGCTCCTGCAAGCCATTGCCTGGGAAGAACTTATCGCGCAAACTACGAATTTGATTCAAGGCAGTTTCGTGGCGTTGCTTTTCCGCGCGGACGATCTTGCTTTCCATCTGCTCCAGGCTTTTGACCTGCTTCGCGCCTTCGGCAAGCACGGCTTTTTTCAGCGTCGGATCAATAGATTCCGCCTTAGCTGCCGCCTGCTCAAAAAGCTTTTCCAGCGCAGCTTTCTCTTCCGCCAGGCTGAGCTCGCTTTCTGCGTTTGCTGCCACGTATTGTTTAATGAGCTTTTCGGTATCCTCAAATAAATTCTGCACCGTCAGGTCCAGTTTTTGCATGCGCTTCACCGAGCCTTTGTCGATCCAAAGCGCTGAATTTCTGCGCACCAGCATCGGATAATTGATTCCAAAATGCTCGAATTGGCTCTTGCGCTCCAGCCAGTACGCGATTTCGCCGCCGCCACCAACGTACGCCAGGTTCGGCAGGATCAGTTCCTGATACAAGGGGCGCAGCACCACATTCGGACTAAAATGCTCAGGATGATCCTGCAATTCCTGCAAAATTTCATCCTTGCTAAAAGTATAATCTGTATCCAAAACCTTATACGTATCGCCTTCTAGCACAATGCGATTACGAATCTGATCGCGCAGGTAGAACAGGTTGATCTCGCGCGCGTGCGCCTGGCTGCCGAAGCCCACTTTTTCAAGTTCCTGCTGGGTTTGCTCTACAAAAGTTTGCGAGGTTTGCCGCAGCAATTCATCCTCCATAATGGGAATGAACAATCGTTTGAGCTCGGCATTGGTCATATTCAAAGCGACCAGCCCCTGCTCTTTGAATAGTTCATTTACCAGATGAATGGTCGCATCGCTGTAAAGCTCGTGCGACGTGTAAGCCGTTTCAATGAGTTGGTATAAACGCTGGGCGTTATCGGATTCGCCCAAAATTTCTTTCGATTGTTCCAGCGCAGGCTGGAGCGTCGCCGTTTTCATCATGCCGACCGAGCCGCTTTCACCGGATTCCCACTCGACATTTTTGCCAAAAATATTGGCGTGGTTTACTTCCGCAAAATCGTGGTCTTCGCCACCGCTGACGAACACCGGCACAAAATTATAATCCGGATATTGTTTCCGCAGCGCTTCCGCCAGATTGATCGTAGAAATGATTTTATAAATGTAATACAGCGGACCGGTGAAAAGCGATGGCTGGTGGGCGGTTGTCACCGTAAAGGTACGCTCGTCCAGCAGCGCTTCGATGTTGTCGCGCACGGCATCGGAAGTAGTGAACTTAGCATATTGTTCCCGCAACACATCCACCAGCACAGTGCGATTGGTTTCGTCTTGTTGCTTATCTTTGATGACCTGTTCGAAGGCATCAAGCGTTACGTCGTATTTGTAGAAAGAACGAATTTCGGGCTTGCTGTTGACGTATTCGGTGTCCTTTGTTGCAAATTGTGGTACTTTCTCGAAGGGGATTTTCAGAATTTCCATCAAGTGCGTAGGGTTTTGCATTAGATTGTTTATTTTAATGCGAATAAATGAAAATATTTACAACTATTGTTGCGATTGGTTGCGGTTTAGCCTTTTCTTAACAAAATATTAGAGGTATCAATTTGCCAATGAAATAATGAAACAATGAAACAATACATTTTAGCGCTCGATCAGGGCACGACGAGTTGTCGGGCAATTTTATTTGACCAGGACGGAAACATCAAAGCGACGCAACAGCAGGAGTTCCCGCAGATTTATCCGCAACCGGGCTGGGTCGAACACGATGCCGTAGAAATCTGGCAAACGCAACTGATGGTCACCAAAGAACTCCTGCGCAAGCAGAAGCTGACAGCGGCCAACATCAACGCGATCGGCATCACCAACCAGCGTGAAACGGCAGTGATCTGGGACAAAAATACCGGCGCGCCCATCGCCAATGCCATCGTCTGGCAAGATCGGCGCACGGCGGGCATCTGCGATCAACTGAAAGCCGACGGACACGAGACATACATTCGCGAAAAAACGGGCTTAGTTGTCGATGCTTATTTTTCGGGAACGAAAGTGAAATGGCTACTTGACAATGTGGAAGGCGCGCGCACCCGAGCAGAGCGTGGCGAATTGCTTTTCGGCACGATGGATACCTGGCTAATCTGGAATCTGAGTGGTCGGCATTTGCACGTGACTGATGTATCGAATGCTTCGCGCACCATGCTGTTCAATATTCATACCCTGGATTGGGATGATAAACTCCTGGAGATTTTAAATGTTCCAAGATCAATTTTACCGGAAGTAAAACCTTCGAGCGAAGTGTATGGCAAAACGGCAGGGAATGTATTCAGCGAACCGATTGCGCTGGCGGGCATCGCCGGCGATCAGCAGGCGGCGCTCTTCGGGCAGATGTGCCACACGCCGGGTATGGCGAAGAACACCTACGGCACGGGCTGTTTCATGCTCATGAACACAGGCGCAGAACCGGTTGTTTCCAACTCAGGCTTGTTGACAACCGTCGCCTGGAGCCTCGGCGGCAAGGTGAGCTACGCGCTGGAAGGCAGCGTCTTTATTGCCGGAGCGGCGGTACAATGGCTACGCGACGGTTTAAAAATTATCGACGAGTCGCCGGATTCGGAATACTACGCGATGAAAGTCACCAGTCCGGACGGGGTTTACGTGGTGCCTGCTTTTGCGGGCTTGGGCGCACCGTACTGGGATATGTACGCACGCGGCGCGATCTTTGGCTTGACGCGCGGCACGACCAAAGCTCACGTCATCCGCGCTACGCTGGAATCGCTGGCGTATCAGACCAAAGACGTGCTGGAAGCGATGGAAAAAGACGCGGGCATGTCGCTCAAGGGCTTGCGCGTGGACGGCGGCGCTTCCGCGAATAATTTGCTGATGCAATTTCAAGCGGACATCCTCGGGGCGCTGGTAGAACGCCCTAAAATTATTGAAACGACGGCACTGGGCGCGGCATATCTGGCAGGCTTGGCAACTGGCTTTTGGAAAATATCAGAATTGCAGGATAAGTGGCAACTGGATGCTTCATTCGAACCGGAAATGGCTGAACAGGAGCGGAATAAATTATACAAAGGCTGGCAAAAAGCAGTAAAACGAACGATGGACTGGGAACGGGCGTAGTTTATTGTTGGAGATTCAACCAGAAACCAGAAAAAGGTAATAATGTCGGGAAAGATTGTAGATGTAGAACGAATATTGGAAGTGCGAAGCGAACGCACCCTCTTCGACGTGCGCACGCCGGCGGAATTTGCCAAGGGG
>CAZFBU010000193.1:0-7033 GCA_964517175.1 uncultured Saprospiraceae bacterium | reverse complement strand
AAAAAACAAACGATGGGTAAAGAAGCGTGTTGGAAGCCGCTGCGCGATATGATTTTGAACCGCAACGAAGAAATTCGCGGGATGCGCTGGCTTAAATGCAGGGGTGTTCTTACTCTCCAAGCACTTCCAGCAACTCGCTCAGCATCATCGCCGTAGCGCCCCACACCACTCTGCCGAGTACGTCGAAATAGGGCACATTGCGGAGGGTGAGATTCTGAGCGATCTGCAGGTCGGTCAACTTCCGGTTGGCAGGATTTTGGAAATGCTCGAATGGTACTTCCAGCACGGTACGCACTTCCTGGACTTCCGGCGTGAAATTCGGGGTATGATCGACGAAACCGACATAGGGATTGACCTGGAAGTTACTCACCGGAATGTACAACTCGCTTAATGCTCCGAGCAATTCTACTTTTTGCGCATCGATGCCGACTTCCTCCTGGGCTTCGCGCAGCGCCGTGTATTCCAGCGAAGGATCCTGGGCTTCGTGCTTGCCACCGGGGAAGCTGATCTGTCCGCCGTGCCGGTCGTTAGCGTGAAAGCTTTGCCGCTCAATCAGCACGATATGCCAATCCTTGCTGCGCGGGTAAAACAGTACCAGCACGCCCGCCTGGCGAGCGCTGACTGGTGGTATCATTTTGTTGCGCCGGGCTACGTGCGCCATTTTGTATTGCGCCACCTCCCCGGGCAGAGGCTTCTGCAATTTTTTCGCTAACCGGTCTATAAAATGTTGATGCATACGTTTTGGGTAACAAATCTTCTTTGGGTTAGGTTTTTAAAACCACAAAACCCCAACAGCAATTGCCATCGGGGTTTCGGAGTGTCATCTATTCAAAGTGCCTAGTCTTTATTCGACTCTTGCAGGTAATTTTCCAAAGCTGTTGTCATGCTCGGCGAGTTTTTCTCCGGTGCAATGTTTACAGTCAGTCCATGATCGAGAACTGCTTTAGTCGTACTTTTTCCGAAAACAGCTATTCTCGTATCATTTTGCTTAAAATCCGGGAAATTTTCGTAAAGAGACTGAATATCCAGCGGGCTGAAGAACACCAGCACATCGTACGTTACATCACTCAGGTCGCTCAGGTCGCTGCTAACCGTTTTGTACATCATGGCATCCTGAAAGTCGAAGTCATTTTCTTGCAGAAACGCGGTGACGTCCTTGGAGCCAAGATTAGAGCACGGCAGCAGAAACTTCTCCTTTTTGTGCTTTTTCAATGCCGGTGCCAGGTCTTCGATTTTGCGTTTGCCGACAAATACTTTGCGTTTGCGATAGGTAATGAATTTTTGCAAATAATTCGCCACGGCTTCCGACAAGCAGAAATACCTGGTCTCCTGCAAAACCTTGATGCGCAACTCCTCCAGCATCCGGAAGTAGTGATCCACTGCATTGCGGCTGGTCAGGATAATGGCTCCGTACTGATCCGGGTAAATTTTATCTTTTCGGAAATCTTTGGCGGCTACCGGTTCTACATGGATGAACGGACGCCAGTCTATTTGCAAGCCATATTTTTCTTCCAGGTCGTAGTAAGGAGAACGCTCCGGCTTCGGCTGTGTAACGAGTATCGTTTTAACCTTTTTGAAGGTCTGCGTCTGCGCTTTTCCGTTTACTGCCATTCAAATAAAAGTTTTATTTTTAAATACCCATCCGGATTAAATTTGGTTCCAAATAAGTTTAACCAAAACCATGACAGGTGCGATTTCGACGGTGCAAATATACAACAAAAAGTGAAACCTGCGAAATACGGTAAATCTGTTCGCGATGAAAATGCCGCGCAAATAGCGAAAAACATAGATCAATCCCAGCAATCCGAAGGTGATAAAGATCAACGTGCGGAAGAAATTTTCCGGGCCGTATGCCAGCAGGATATTTATGGGCGTGAGCAATAAGCCGATTACAATACCGAAAATAACGATCAGGAAATTGTACAATTGAATTTCTTTTTCAACGGGAAAAATAAAGCCGATAATGTTCAGCAGCAGGTGCTTGAGCAGAAAAAGACCGGCAACACCCGCCGTGCAATAAATCCATTGCAAATACAGATTGCCCGATAATACCACCTCGTACGAACGCAGAACAAAAAACAACAGCAAGCCGGCATGGAGAAAAAAATAAACGTACCACACCCAATACGGAATTGGCCCGACACTTTCGCGGTCGCGATACACCTGGTTCATCATCGTGTCGTTGAGGAAAGCGCTGTACGCGCGCTGAAAGAAAGCGCGAAATCCCGTCATCAGCAGCGTAAGCAGCACCAGCATACCGACTACGACCACAAAAAGAAAGCGCTGGTAAGCCTCCTGTGCGCCAACTTTAGGGCGGCTTTTGCGAGTGGCGGCGGGCCGGGGTTTGGCGGCGGTGTTGGTTCCGACCATGTCAAAAGGGTTCCCGGCTTCTTCGGCTGTATCTTCCTGCAATTGGCTGGGATCGAGGCGCGGCGTAAGCTCAAAGGGGTTGGTGCTGTTTTGACTGAAAACAGGGTTGTT
Source organism: uncultured Saprospiraceae bacterium (assembly GCA_964517175.1). Lineage (GTDB taxonomy): Bacteria > Bacteroidota > Bacteroidia > Chitinophagales > Saprospiraceae > JADJNW01. The sequence continues at coordinate 4,552 of CAZFBU010000193.1, read as the reverse complement.
CAGGGTAGCAAGTACGAATATCCATATCAGCGTCCGTCGTGTTGTATTCAAAAGCTCAGGGTTTGAATCAATAATTACAATACAAAAATACGGAATAGATTTGGATTGATGCAATCTTTTATCTGCACTATGTTTTTTGCTGTTAATGAGGTGTTAATGATTTGCAGGTCGAAAAAATAAGCGTAACTTTTGCAGCATAACAACCGGAACTATGAAAAACAGTACGATAACGCGAGTCGTCATCCTCGGCACTATCGCCATCGTGGGCATCATTGCCATGCAATCGTATTGGGTCGTGAGCACCTGGAATATCAACGAAGAGGAATTCAACCAAAAGGTTAATCTGGCGCTGTACAACGTGGCCGATGCCCTGGCCGATCTGAATGGCACCACCCTGCCCACGCGCAACATCGTTCGCCAGCGCACCTCCAATTACTACGTCGTCAATACCGCTTATGAGATTGATACCAGAAGTCTGGAGTATTTTCTGCAGCGCGAGTTTGAATCTTTGGCGCTCAACATTGACTTTGAATATGCCGTTTTCGACTGCCATACCGATGAAATGGTCTATGGCAATTATTGCAGCTACAAACCCGACGCCCGGCGCGAGGTAGAACTCGGTATTCTGCCGAAATACGACGAATTCACCTATTATTTTGGTGTGAAATTTCCGATGCGTTCCGGCTATCTGTTCAGCAAAATGCAATTGTCCGTTGTTCTGTCGGTCATTCTGCTTATCACGGTCATTTTTTTTGGCTACTCGATGTTTGTCATTTTGCGGCAAAAGCGCCTCTCCGAAATGCAAAAGGATTTCATCAACAACATGACCCACGAGTTCAAGACGCCCATTTCTACCATTAAAATCTCTGCAGATGTATTTCTGAACGATCCGAACATCCGGCAAGACCAGCGCCTCTCGCGTTACGCCGACATTATCCGGGAGCAAAACCAACGCCTCAACGATCAGGTCGAAAACGTACTGCAACTCGCCCGCATCGAGCGGAGCAACTTCGATCTGAAGCCGGAGCGGTTGGATCTGCACGAAGCGCTGCGGGATATCATCGCGGACACGCAGATGAAGGTCGAAAAACGCGGCGGGCAGTTTACCACTCAATTACTTGCACCGGATACTTTTGTAAAAGCCGACCCATTGCATTTTTCCAATGTGATGTATAATTTGCTGGACAATGCCGTTAAATACTGCAAGGAAAAACCGGAAATCCGTTTGCAAACGGAGCGCATCGGCAATCTGGTGTGCATCCGCGTTGCTGATTGTGGCATCGGCATTCCGCCGGAACAACAAAGGCGCATTTTCGACAAGTTTTATCGCGTGCCCACCGGTAACGTACACAACGTGAAGGGCTTCGGGCTGGGGCTTTTTTATGTGCGTACTATTTGCCGCCGACACGGCTGGAAGCTCCGGCTGGAAAGCCAGGAACAGGAAGGAACGACGGTGCAGGTTTGTTTGCCCGTTGAAAAATAAAAAAATCTACAAAAACCAGACGCAGCATCCATGAACACCAAAGCACACCTTTTATACGTAGAAGATGACGAAAGCCTGAGTTTTGTGACCCGCGAAAACCTGGAACGCGAGGGCTATCAGATCACACACTGCCCCGACGGCCGCCGGGCTATTGAAGCCATCGGGCAGGAGAAATTTGATCTTTGCATTCTTGATGTCATGCTTCCGGAAATTGATGGTTTTGCCGTTGCCCGCGAAGTACGCAGACAAGACACACACGTGCCTATTTTATTTTTGACCGCCAAATCCCTCAAAGAAGACCGCCTGCAAGGCCTGCGCCTCGGCGCTGATGACTACATCACCAAGCCTTTCAGCATAGAGGAACTGGTGCTCAAGATCGAAGTATTTTTGCGGCGGAGTAAAGTAACCCAGCCCCTGGCCAGCAAGGAGGTATCGCTGGGGCAATACCGGTTTGATTATGAAAATTTCACCCTGCATCATGGCAATGGCAACTCCCGGCGCCTCACGCAGCGCGAAGCCGACCTGCTCTGGTTCCTGGTGCAAAACCGCGCCCAGGTTGTCAAGCGTTCGGATATTTTGCTCAAAATATGGGGTGACGATGACTACTTTCTCGGCCGCAGCCTCGATGTTTTTATTTCCCGCTTGCGCAAATACCTGAGCCTGGACGAAAATATTCGCATCGAAAATATTCACGGCGTGGGCTTTTGCTTTCAAATAAAAGAAGAAAAGTGAAGCCTTTGCCGGTGAAGCATTGAAAATCAGCGTCAAAGTATGAAGAAAATTTTGATTTTAAGCCGTAAACAAATTACCTTTGCAGGGCTTTTTTGAAAACGTAATTTATGAAAGCCGTCGTTCGCACATTATCAGCCGGTATTTCGCCTTTCGGCAAGTACGGTAAAAACGCGAAAAGGCTGCGAAACAAACGATATTAAACAGTTGAAGCATGGCTCTGATTAGCAAAATTCGTAGAAGTATGTGGATCGTGGTCATCCTGGTAGCGCTCGGTGTGGGCGGCTTTATCCTCCAGGATATGACCTCCGGGCAGCAAAGCGCTTTTGGAGGCGGCCAAAATACCCTCGGCAAAGTAGCCGGGGAAAAAATAGAGTGGAATGATTTCGCCAGAACCGACCAGGTCATTGAGTCTGTTTTGTTCCAAAACCAATCCCGGGATGTTTATGCGCGCCGGGATCTTTTGTGGAATTACTTCGTGGAGGAAGTATTGGTGAAAAAAGAGGCGGAGCAACTGGGGCTGGGCGTCAGCAAGCAGGAATTGATCGACCTGCAGTTTGGTCCAAACCCAAGCCCGGTCATTCGTCAGCGTTTTCAGGATCCCAATACCGGGCAGGTAAATCGCCAGCGGCTGAACGAATTCCAGACGGCTATTCAAAACAATACCCTGACCGATCCAACGATGCGCGTTTACTGGGCGCATCAGGAGAAAGAAGTCATCAAAGAGCGGCTACAGGGCAAACTTGGCAACCTCGTGAGCAAAGCGCTATACACGCCAACCTGGCAGGCCGAAATGGGCTACAACGAGCAAAATACGCGGGCAACACTCGCTTTTGTGCGGGTGCCTTTCGACGAAATTGACAACACGGAAATCGCACTGGAAGATGCTGATTACGAAGCTTATCTGAAGGAAAATGCCGAACGCTTTCGCCAAAGCGAAGAAACGCGCCGCCTCAAGTATGTAACCTTGGACGTGTTTCCGACCGCTGATGACTCCGCCGCTATTCGGAACCAGATTGCCGAGTTGATTCCGGAATTTAAAACGACGGACAATGACACGACTTTCCTCCAGCGCAATTTTGGTATGATGGATGGCACATATTTTAAAAAATCGGAAGTAAGCCCGGTTATTGCAGATACCGTTTTCAGCATGCCCATTGGTTCGGTGTATGGACCTTATATCGAAGAAGGAGCGTACAAAGCCGTAAAAGTGCTGGATCGAAAAATCGTTCCGGACTCCGTACGCTCGCGCCACATCCTGATTCCGGCAGAACAAGATCAGGTTTCCTATTTTAATGCACAAAATACAGCGGACAGTCTCAAGCAACTGATCGAAGCCGGTACGCATACTTTTGATTCGTTGGCGCTGGCTTTTGGCACCGACGCTACGCGCACCGAAGGTGGCGACCTGGGCTATGCCTTTCCCGGGCAAATGGTGAAACCGTTCAACGATCTGATTTTCTACGAAGCTGAGTCGGATTCTCTCTATACGGTATTTACGCAGTTTGGTGTACACCTTGTGGAAGTAACTGGCAGAAAGTATATCAATAATGATACCGGCGTGAAGCTCGCATTTATTGAACAAGCGATCGTGCCAAGCGACAAAACAGTGAACGAAGCTTACGACAATGCGATGGCGATCGCCAGTAGCAACCGCACGCTGAGCGCGCTGGAAAAATCCGTAAGCGAAAACCCTGATCTGAGCATCGAAACGTCGCCGCTGCTGGAGAAAAACAGCTTCGAAGTTGGGACACTGGGTACGGGGCAAACCTCCCGCGATATCGTACGCTGGGCTTTTTCCGCCAAAAAAGGGGAGGTCTCTGCGGATGTTTATTCCTACCAGGATCCGGTGGAATTGCACATCAACAAATACGTAATCGTCGGATTGGATAATATCCAGAAAGCCGGCTTACCTTCGGTTGCTGCTATTAAGGCAGATATTGAGCAATTGGTCATCAACAAGAAAAAAGGCGAACTGCTGACGGAACGAATGAAAGGGAAAGACCTCCGCACGCTGGCAGATGAATATGCCACGGAGATCGATACGGCGCAGAACATCAGCCTCTCGGTGCCAACCTTGCCGGATGTAGGCAGCGAGCCAAAAGTAGTGGCCAAAGCAATCGTGCTTTCCAGTGGTCAATCTACCGAACCGGTCGTTGGCAATTCAGGCGTATTTAAGGTGAATCTCATCAGCAAAACAGAACCCGGTCCGGCTGGTGATTTGAGCACGATTCGCAATACGTTGGTCATGTCCACCCGATCACAGGTACTTTCCAGACTGATGGAAACGATGAAAAAAGACGTTAAAATAACGGACAACCGCGCTACTTTTTATTAGAA
>CAZFBU010000192.1:0-7044 GCA_964517175.1 uncultured Saprospiraceae bacterium | reverse complement strand
TCGAAATTCAAAAAGCCAAACAAAATTTTTTCAAGGATCGAAGTATTTATTATGCTTCTTTCCCCATTCAGGAGCAGGCGAAAAAAGGCGATTGGGATTATCGCTTGTACCCCGTTTATACCGTCGGCATTCTGGATTTTGTTTTTGATGACCATAAGTCGGAAGAGGAATTATTACACATGGTAGAATTAAAAAACCAGCGATGTGAAGTTTTTTATGATAAATTGAAATTCATTTACATCGAATTACCGAAATTTAAAAAACAAGAGCAGGAATTAGAAACGCAGTTTGATAAATGGTTGTATGTGTTCCGGCATTTATCCAATCTGCAGGGCCGCCCGCAACAACTGCAGGATAGAATATTTCAACGACTGTTTGAAGCCGCAGAGATAGCCAAATTCTCACCGGCGGAGCGGGAAGCGTACGAAGAGAGTTTGAAATATTATCGGGATTTGAAGAATGTGGTGGATACTTCCCGGGAAGAAGGAGTTTTAGAGGGAATTGAAAAAATTGCAAAAAAGATGAAAGAAAAAGGAATGTCCCATGCAGAAATTTCAGAATTGACCGGATTGAAGGAGGATGAAATTAATGAATTATAAAGAATACCAACCCGCTACATGGCAGCTACGGCAATGCTTCGGACGTCGCGCAGCGTAGCTGCCAAACGATCTACAATTGAACGAAGTACCAACTGGCCTGCCCCTTCACCAGATTAAAAAATGAATGACTTTTTGTTTGCTATCCTGGAATACCCTACCCAAACCACCATCCCTTCAACTGCCAAAAAGTCATCAACCCGCCCCCCTTTAATGCCATTTTGACACCTTCTTTTTTCGGCTTCCCTGCAATAAAGACCGGAAATACCTATTGGCGCATCATTTGCTTTTAGAAAAATGAAATTCAAATTTAAAAATCAATCAAAAAAGCATAACCATGACAGTTGTAATGAAACCGACCAATCGAAACAAGCGTTACGTTTCAACCTTTGATCGCATGTTCGACGAGTTTTTTCGTCCTGATTTTCCGGTAGTGACAAATGGAAACGCCGTGAAAAGTCGCCCGAATGTGAACGTCGTCGAGACGAGCGATGCATTCCGCATCGAAGTGGCAACTCCGGGCTTGGAGAAAGGCGATTTCGATGTGCATATCGACAAAGACCTGCTGACGATTTCTGCAAAAAAAGAAGTAAAGCGCGAAGAAAACGAGAAAGTGAGAAAGCTGGAATTCAGCTACCACGAGTTCAAGCGTTCTTTCCGCTTGCCGAAGACGATCAACACCGAAGGCATCGAAGCGAATTACGAAAATGGCATTCTGCACGTGACGCTGCCGAAGCTGGAAGTAGCAAAAGCAAAACCGGCGCGCAAGATCGAAATTGCGTAAATCCCGTTCGCGATGGTCGGGTGGACGGGCATCCACCCCACCATTCGTGAACAGATTGTTAAAACTTGGTTAAAGTTGACTTAAGTAACTGGTTTTACGACATTTTTTGTGCAACAATTTTGTTTATCAAAACGTATATAGCTATGAATGTAACAAGATATAATCAAACAATACCGGCGAAAAACATATTCGATACATTTGACGATTTTTTTAGTCGAAACATCGCCGATTTTCTTGGAAGTGACGATACGATCAATACGCCGTCTGTAAATATAGTAGAAACCGAAAAAGCTTACCGCTTGGAGGTAGCCGCTCCGGGACTGACGAAAGAGGACTTTGAAGTTAATGTGGATCAAGGGCTTTTGCGGGTTTCCGCGCAGCGGGAGCAAAAAGACGAAGTAAAAGATGGCAAATACACTCGCCGAGCGTTTAATTACACCGCACTGAGTCGCAGTTTTAAACTGCCGGAAATTGTTGATGCCGACGCAATAGCCGCTACGTACGAAAATGGCGTGCTGAACATCACTTTACCAAAGAAAAACGAAGCAGTCGTTGAGACCGCTCGCAAGATAGAAATAAAGTAACGGTCAACTCTAGTTGGCTGGTCACGAATGAATAAGGTTAGTTAATAGGGTTTTAGGTGTTTATTTTCGGGTCGGTGTGCGCTCGCACACCGACCTTTTTTTGTTTGAGTCCATACTTTTCTGTTTTTCGGCAAAAGCCTTTAAATTGCAATTCACTCAATTTCACAATGTATGAAACGGCAACGCTCGCTGCTTCTGGCGCTACTCGTGCTATTTTCACAATGCCAATCCGATAAAACAGCTACGGATGCTTTACAAAATATGCTGAGCGGTGTTCCCAGCATCAGCGGAAATGAAAAATACCTGAATTCCCCCTACGTAACGGCCGGGGATCGCCTCTACATGGTCGGGCATCAAAACGGGCAATTTCCGGACCTGGGCTGGCATGTCGCGGGCGAAATGGGCGGCATCTGGGATCATCCGATCAAGTTGATGGATGGTTTCACCGCAGCTTTGAAAATTAAAAGCGAAACCCTCTGCCTCACCGAAGCCGATCGGTTTGTCAATTATCCCTTCGCTAATGCGCACCACTACGATACGCCTCTGGGGTTGCGCGTGGAACGCTTTCAGTTTGTGCCGGATGGCGCGGAGGCGATTGTCATCGAATACACTTTTACGAATCAAAGCAATGAACCGCAGGAATTTTCCTTTGAATTCAATGGCATGATCGACCTGCGCCCGGTGTGGCTGGGCGAGCGCACCGGCATGGCGGATGGCAAAGATAACGCTCATTGGGATGAAACAAAAAATTGCATCATCGGCAAGGATTCGCTGAATGACTGGTTTGTGGTTTTTGGCTCCAGCCAAACGCCCAATGCACATGACATCGGTCGTACAACCTGCGGTTTTGAACGCGCTGGCAAGGGCGTAAATGCTTCGCTTAGCTATCCGGTTTCGGTGTCGGCTGGAAACAAGGTTACACTGCCGATAGTGATCGCCGGCTCTTACCAATCGCTCGAAGCTGCGAAACAAACCTTACAGCGGGTGCAGCGAGATGCCCGCCAGCTTCTGGCTGCAAAAAAGATGCGCTACGAACAGATTGCACAAACCGCCAGGCTCACCATCCCGGATAAGCAATTGCAGGAAGCTTACACCTGGGCAAAATTCAACACCGACTGGCTCATCCGCGATGTGCCGGAAATCGGGCGCGGGCTTTCCGCAGGCATTCCCGACTACCCGTGGTGGTTTAGCTGCGACAATACCTACGCCCTGCGCGGCTTGCTCGCTACGGGGCGCACAGATATTGTCTTCAGCACATTGCGCCTGCTAAAAAAGTTATCGGAAGAAATCAATGGCAACGGGCGCGTGATCCACGAGGCTTCCACCAATGGCGCGGTATTCAACCCCGGCAATATCAACGAAACGCCCCACTTCGCTTCTATGGTTTGGATCGCTTACCAATGGACCGGCGACCGGGCATTTCTGGAAGAATTTTATCCGTTTGTAAAACAAGGCTTGGATTGGCTGCTTGCCGAAAATGATGCCGATGGAAATTTATATCCCGATGGTTTTGGTATGATGGAAATTCACGGACTGGAGAGTGAAATGATCGACGTGGCGGTTTATACCCAACAAGCATTCGCAGATGCCGCAAAAATGGCGCAGGAAACGGGGGATGCCAAAGCGGCGGGCGATTATCAGCAAAAAGCAGATCGACTTCGCGAGCGAATCAACGCCGATTTCTGGGTGCCGGAATTCAACTCCTACGCCGACTTCATGGGCACCGCCGCCGAAGCCCGGCATCTGATCGATGATGCCATTGTGCGCGCGGACACCCTCGGCAAGCCCTGGGCGGTTGCAGAACTGAAAGCGACGAAAGTAAAAATTGCCGATTATCCGGCTGAGCAAAAACAAGGCTTCGTCGTACACCACAACTGGGTGGTGAATACGCCGATGGAAATGAGCATCGCTGACCGAGAGAAGGCACTGGCAGCGCTGGAAACCGGCAGCAAATTTGTGAATCCCTTCGGCGTTTTCGTGACCGGCATCGACCGCGACGAATCTGCCGGCACGGACGATAGTTCTTTTGCAGAAGGAAAAGAAGTTTTTTCTTACACCGGGGCAGTAATGACGCTCCCCACCGGCGTGCAGGCAATCGCCGAAAACAATTACGGCCGCCCCGATCAGGCGCTGGACTACCTGCACCGGCTCACTAACTCCTTCAGCTACGCCCTCCCCGGCTCGATGTACGAAGTGTCGCCGGATTTCGGTATGATGACCCAGGCCTGGACGATATACAGCCTGGCATATCCGATTGTGCAGCAATTTTTTGGCATTCAGCCGAAAGCTCAACTGCAGGAAGTTCACATCCGCCCGCAGATGCCCGCCGAGTGGCACGAGGCGAGTTTGGAAAATCTCACTATTGGCGATAATGCGTTGCGTATGCAATTCAAGCGTGACAATGATGCGGTGGAGTTGACATTCGAGCAAAAAAAAGATTGGAAGCTGATTATCAAAATTCCACATGGAAAATTCAAAACCTGGAAAATAGATGGCAAAACCGTATTGCCACATGAAGATGATGGCTTTGATTATGTCGAAGTAACTGAAAATGAATTTATTATCACCCTTTCAAACAAGTAAAACAAACTACCTCAATGGGTTAGCTTTCTCCAGCACGCCCAGCCCGAACAGGGCAAAATCGTATTTCACCGGATCGTCCGGATCGTAGCGGCGAAGGGTTTCGGTAAGCTCCAGCACAGCCAGCCAGTCGGTCTGCTTGCGCGCTAAAAGGCGAAAACGGCGGGCGACACGATCCACGTGTACATCCAGCGGCATGAGCAACTGAGCCGGTTTGATGCGCTGCCACAAGCCAAAATCCACGCCCCGATCATCGCGCCGAACCATCCAGCGCAGGAACATATTCAGGCGTTTGCAGGTGGACTTTCGGGCGGGCGTTGCGATGTGCTTGCGCGTGCGTTCGGGCGCATCCGGTAACGAAAAAAACAGCTCCTGAAAACCCAAAAGGGCCGATTCTATCGTATCTGTATCAGAAGACAGAAAGCGAGCGAAAGCATCTTCCAGGGAACTGTGCTGCCGGTAATACTGCTGGAAAAACTCCAAAAAGTAAAGCGTATCGATGGGCTGGAAGGTTCGATGCTTGAATTCGAGAAATCTTTTTCGGTCGGATTCCGTATGCTGGACAATAAAATCATACGGCGCACCGTCCATTAATTGAATGAGTCGGTCGGCGCTGTTGATGATGGTTTTGCGCTGGCCCCAGGCAAGCATAGCTGTCCAGAATCCAATGATTTCGATATCCTGAAGTTTAGAGAAACGATGCGGGATGCAGATGGGGTCATCGGCGATGAACGCAGGCGTGTTGTATTTTTCGACACACGCATCCAAAAATGCTTTTATGTCAGCCGGCATTCAATTTTTTTTTATGCTTTTTCCGCTCATGCGGATAATTTAATGTTGTCTTTACAATTGCTTTACGCCAATTTTTTGGTTGCGGGCAGATAAACTACTTTCTTTGACCATAACCCAAAATTTATGACAGCAACGCTTACATACACCATCCTTTTAGCCGCTATCTACTTAGGGAAAGTCGCTTTGAATAAGGTAGAAAGTTAAATTTCGGCTTCAAAAACGAATTTCAAATATACGCTAAGTTTTTTTCTGGTACGTCCTGAAGTTAGCAATTTTCATTCGTTGCAGAAAGTGATGGAGAGACACTCGCAATACGCCCAAACCATAACGAATGCTCCGTGGTAAGTTGATGGAGGAAGCCTCCTCAAAATACTTCGTCGGGCAGGTCACTTCCCCGATATGAAAACCCGCGTAGATAATTTGCGACAGCATTTCATTGTCAAATACAAAATCATCAGAGTTTTCATTGAAATTAATGGCTTCCAGCACTTTTCGGTCAAACGCCCGATAACCCGTGTGGTATTCGGATAACTTGTAATTCACCAGTAAATTCTGGGTGAACGTCAGGAAGCGGTTGGCAATATACTTGTACAAAGGCATGCCCCCGGCGAGTGCGCCCCGCCCCAGAATGCGCGACCCCAGCACCACCGGATACAATTCCTCACCAATGATATTTACCATCGAAGGAATGAGCTTTGGGGTATATTGATAGTCGGGGTGTAGCATGATGACGATATCAGCTCCCAGCGATAAAGCCTTGTTATACAGGGACTTTTGATTACCTCCATAGCCTTTATTCTGCTCGTGAACCAGGATATGCTGGATGCCGACCTCTTTTGCCTTCGCAACCGTGTTGTCCCGGCTGGCATCATCACAAAGAATCACTTCGTCCACCAGGTCGAATGGAATCTCCTGGTAAGTTTTTTCCAACGTGAGCTCTGCGTTGTAAGCCGGGAGTACCACCACGACTTTTTTACCCTTGTACATAGTTTGCCATTTGCGGGCAAAGATAATAATTTCAGGTAGATACAGACACTGGAAATGGAGCAACCTTACAACCAAAGTATTCTATTGCTTCCACTTGATGTTGCACCCACCGCTTGGGTATTGTTTCTCACTCACGGGTTCGCCGGCGAGCACGGCATCCAGCGCAGCGCGGAGGTCTTTGCCTGTGAGGGGGTTGTCATTCCTGGGGCGCGAATCATCCAGGCGGCCACGATAAACCAGCGTCAGATCGCCATCAAACACGTAAAAATCCGGCGTGCAGGCTGCGTCGTAAGCCCGTGCCACTTCCTGCGTTTCGTCGTACAAATACGGGAACGGATAACCAACTTCTGCGGCGTGCTTTTTCATCTCTTCGGGTCCGTCCTGCGGGTATTTTTCCACATCGTTCGAACTGATACCGACAAAACTTACGCCTTTTGCCTGGTAATCTTTTGCGAGCCGCACGATTTCCGGGTTGACATGGATAACGTACGGGCAGTGATTGCACAAAAACATCACCACCGTCGCTTTATCGGATGCGATATTGCCCAATGTTATATCCTTGCCGGAAACGGTGTCGGGTAGTGTAAATTCGGGCGCTTTGGTGCCCAGTTCCAGCATCGTGGATTCGGTGAAAGCCATATTTGAATGTTATTTTTTATTTATGAATGAAATTTAAGTAGATGGACAATTTTATTTTTCTATTTGACAGGATTAACAAGAT
>CAZFBU010000191.1:0-7105 GCA_964517175.1 uncultured Saprospiraceae bacterium | reverse complement strand
CGCTCATTGCCTTATGCTGAACAGAAAACAACCGCCACTTATTCGCCCGATTGAGAAGCTGCGACTGCCACCCATTGAACAGATCGAGCTGGACAACGGCATCCCGGTGTACGTCGTGAATGTAGGCACGCAGGAAGTACTCAAACTGGAAGTGGTTTTTTATGCCGGGCGACCATTCGAGCGCAAAAAACTGACAGCCAGGGCGACGGCGGCGATGCTCAAGGAGGGTTCTGAAAATTATGATTCGGAAGCAATTGCCGAGCAATTCGATTATTTCGGCAGCAGCTTTCGCACCCCTTTCAATATTGACACCTGCGATGTCGCGTTGTACAGTCTGAATAAATATTTCGACAATGTACTGCCCATTGCGGCGGAAGTGCTGGCTGCCCCCAGTTTTCCGCAAAACGAACTGGATAACTTCATTCAAATCAATCAGCGGAATCTGCAACTGGATCTGACGAAAAACGACAACATCGCCTATCGGACGGTCACCGAGATGATTTTCGGCACAGAACATCCCTACGGTTACAACAGTTTTCCAGAGACTTATCTCGAACTTCAACGCGACGACCTGCTCGAGCACTACGCCCGCTGTTTTAACAGCAACAACTGCGATATTATCATCAGTGGCAAAGTGACCGAAAAGGTGCTGACTTCGCTCAACCGGTATCTGGGGCAGGCAATTCCTGCAGGCAAAAAGCAAAATCCGCATCTGACCCTCACCCCTTCGTCCAGTCGGGTGCAGCACATCAACAACCCGGATACGGTACAAATGGCCATTCGGGTGGGCAGGCAGTTGTTCAATCGGCAGCATGAAGACTTTCCGGGCTTGTACATGCTCAATACGGTACTTGGCGGCTACTTTGGCTCGCGCCTGATGGCAAATATTCGCGAAGACAAAGGCTATACCTACAACATTTATTCGGTGCTCGACAGCCTGACTTACGACGGCAGCCTCTACATCGGTACGGAAGTTGGCAATGAATTTGCAGTACAAACCTTGCAGGAAATCTACCGGGAAATGGAAGCGCTGCGCCGGGAGCCGGTTAGCGCTGAAGAGTTTGAAATGGTGCACAACTACGTCATGGGTGGCTTTCTGACGATGCTGGACGGGCCGTTTAACGTAGCCGATATTGTAAAAACAATGATAATCGAAGGGTTACCAATTGCTTATTTTGAAGAATTTGTGCAGCGGGTACACCGGGTTTCGCCGGAAGACATGCTGCGGTTGGCAAAGGCATATCTGAATCCAACTGATTTCTACGAAGTAGTCGTTGGCGACATCAAGCAGGTCAAAGTATAGTCTTTTTTCATAAAAAGCTGAAAAGCTGCAAATAAGGAGGGTTTAGGATTTTCTTTTTCAATAAAATTTCTCTTTTTTTGCGGCTGAATTGTTTATCTCCGGCAAAACGGAAAACAAATATGCCGACATTGACGGAAATGTTGCTATCTTTCAATAATGAATAACAAAGCCTTCGCGACTGCGTACAGTCCAGGCACCAAAAAACTCGGAGGGCAAGAAATAAATGAAACTCTTCAGTCTATTTAAGCAAGAGTTGGCAATAGATCTGGGTACCGCCAACACGCTCATCATTCAGGACGGACAGGTCGTGGTGGATGAACCTTCGATCGTGGCTCTGAACCGCAAAACCGGCGAAGTGCTGGCGGTGGGCAAGAAGGCAATGCAGATGCACGAAAAAACCCACGAAGATATCAAAACGATTCGACCGCTAAAAGATGGGGTGATTGCTGATTTTCAGGCCGCTGAGAGCATGATTGAGGGCTTCATCCACATGCTGGGCGGGCGGCGGCGTTTCTTTTCTCACTTGAAAATGGTGATTTGCATTCCCTCCGGTATCACCGAAGTGGAAAAGCGTGCCGTTTTCGACTCTGCCGATCACGTGGATTCCAAAGAAACTTATCTCATTCATGAGCCGATGGCGGCAGCCCTGGGCATCGGGCTGGATGTGGAGGAGCCGGTCGGCAATATGATTATTGACATCGGGGGCGGCACGACGGAAATCGCCGTGATTGCGCTGGCGGGCATTGTGACCGATCAGTCGATTCGCATTGCCGGTGATGAATTAAACAGCGACATCATCAGCTACATGAAGCGCCAGCACAATATCCTGATTGGCGAGCGCACTGCCGAGCAGATCAAAATACACGTTGGCTCTGCTTTGCACGAACTGGATGAGAACGCGCCGGAAGATTATGCCGTGAACGGCCGGGACTTGATGACGGGTATTCCGAAACAGATCAAAGTTTCGTATAGCGAAATTGCGCATTCTCTTGATAAGTCCATTTCCAAAATTGAAGATGCCATTCTGAAAGCCCTGGAAAGCACGCCACCGGAACTGGCTTCCGATATTTACCGAACCGGTCTTTACCTCACGGGCGGGGGCGCGCTGCTGCGTGGTCTGGATAAGCGCATTATGCAGAAGACAAAACTGCCGGTGCACATTGCCGAGGATCCGCTGCGGGCGGTGGTGCGCGGCACGGGGATTGCCTTGAAAAATACACACCGCTTTACGTTCCTGATTGATCGGAAAAGCGTTTGAACTGCCGATCCTGCCCCGGAAAGATGGATAATAGCGTCCTGGCAACTGGTTGCTTGATATTTTTATAAACAAAATGCACTATGCGTGGTCTTCTTCAGTTTTTATCCAATTACAGCGGGTTTCTGTTGTTTGTGTTACTGGAGGGGGTATGTTTTTATATGATTGTGCGTTTCAACGATGAGCAGCAACGCATCGCTACCAGTTCCGCAAATGCACTCATTGGCTATATTTACAAACGCACGGACGATGTGACCAACTATTTCTCGCTCAACCGGCAAATGGAAGACCTCATGGCAGAAAATGCCACCCTGCGCACGCAGTTGCTCCAACTTGCCCGGCATCTGGAAAATGACTCGCTGTTCCAGGATTCGATCAACGTGGCAGATATGACCGTTTTTCTGCGCGATTCCCTGCGGATAGATACTTCCCGATACAACTATTCATTCATACCGGCAACGGTCATCAACAATTCCATCGTGGCCGAAGACAATATGCTCACCATTGATCGCGGCTGGCAGGATGGCGTGCGCCCCAATCTCGGCGTGATCGGTACCGACGGGCTGGTAGGCGTGGTGCGAAATGTTTCGGATCGCTACGCAACCGTTATGTCCATGCTGCATCGCGATGCGCGTATTTCCGCATCGGTAAAGGGCAAGGGTTTCTTCGGTGTGTTGCAATGGGAAGGCAATAACGCAAGGTATATGTACCTGAACGCCGTGCCCCGGCACGAGCCAATCGCTAAGAATGATACTGTTCAAACCAGCGGTTATTCCAGCATTTTTCCGCCGGGTATTCTGATCGGAACGGTGGATACCGCATACCTGAAGCCCGGAGATACGTTTTACACCATCCGGGTGAAGTTGAGCAGTCAACTCGGAAAGTTGCAACGTGCCTACGTCGTAAAATTTGAACAACAAAATGAAGTCAAAACCCTGGAAAAGCAATAACTCCGGATGAACAATTCCTTCATACCCAGCATTATTCGCTTTATCGGCTTGCTCCTGCTCCAGGTTTTGGTGCTGAAGCAAATAACGCCGGGGTGGGCAAGTTTTCACTATATGCAGATTTTTATCTATCCGCTGTTTATCATGCTCCTCCCCTTCCGAACGCCGCGCGCGGCAGTATTGCTCAGTGCATTTGCAATCGGCATTGCCGTTGACCTGTTTTACGATTCACCGGGGCTGCACGCCAGCGCCAGTGTATTCATTGCGTACATTCGCCCGGGGTTTATTCGCTGGCTGGAACCGCGAGGTGGCTACAACATCAACCACAGCCCGTCGAAGGCGTATTTGGGATGGCCCTGGTTCTTGCGGTTCGCATCCTTGATGCTAATCACGCATTTGTTCTTTTATTTTTCCGTAGAATCTTTTACCTTCGTCTATATCATCGACATTTTACTGAAAACAGTTGTAAGTTTTGCAGCGTCTATGCTTTTCATTTTGATGATGGTCGCGATTTTTAATCCGAAAGACTAAGACAACACCATGTCTGATAACAATCGAGAACGGCAATTCATTATCCAGATCGTCTTCATCCTGGCGGCGCTGGTGCTGATCGGGAAGGCGGCTCAATTGCAATTGTACGATAAAACCTACCGCGACATGGCGGATGCCACGGCCATCCAGGAATACACGATATATCCGGCACGCGGGCTTATTTACGACCGAAAGGGCGAATTACTCATTCAAAATACCCCAACCTACGATCTGATGGTCACCTACGATCAGATAGAGTGGGAAAACTTCGACACGACGAAATTCTGCAATCTTCTGGGCATCGACAAGCCCTTTTTTGAAAAAAATATCACGAAAGACTGGCGCGACCAACGCTATTCCAAGTTGGTGCCATTTGTATTTATGAGCAAATTATCCCCTGACCTGGTAGCGCGTTTTCAGGAAAATATGTACCAGTTTTCGGGTTTTTACCTACTGCTCCGTAGTGCGCGTTCCTATCCGCATGCCAACGCAGCACACGTATTGGGCTATATTCAGGAAGTGGATAATGACGTACTGCAAAGACACCCTACCGTGTATGACATGGGCGACTACTACGGTGCCAGCGGGCTGGAAGCATTTTATGAGCCGCTGCTGCGCGGTGAAAAGGGTGTGCGCTACATTCTGAAGGACAACCTCGGGCGCGACATGGGCCAATACAAAGGCAAGGAAAATGTAGCGCCGGTATCCGGTACGGATATTGTCACTTCCATTGATCTCGAATTGCAACAATACGGCGAAATGCTGATGCAAAATAAAATTGGCAGTATCGTCGCCATCGAACCCAAAACGGGCGAAATACTGGCAATGGTCAGTTCGCCTACCTACGATCCCAACCTCCTCACGATCAACCAAAACCGGGGCAGGGAATACGTCGGCTTGCTCAATAATCCGGACAAAGTATTTCTCGATCGCTCGGTGCAGGCGATGTACCCACCGGGATCGCTGTTCAAACCGGCCGTTGCGCTCATTGCCATGCAGGAGGGCGTCCTCGATGCCAACCGCACCATTGGCTGCAATATGGGCTACTACTTCGGTGGGCAGCGCACGGGCTGCCACGGCCACCCAACCTGCACCAGCGTGGCGATGGCGATTCAGCATTCGTGCAATGCTTACTTTATCACGGTTTTCCGGGAGGTAGTTGACAAGGAAGGTTTTTACAATCCGCAGGCCGGGCTGGATGTTTTCAACAGCTATCTTGATCGGATGGGACTGGGCAAACCACTGGGGATTGACTTTCCGAATGAAAAAGGCGGCAATTATCCTACATCGAAATATTATGACGATGTTTATGAGAGCCAGCAGGCTGGTCAGAAATGGAATTCTTCCTGGATTCGCTCGGTGGGCATCGGGCAGGGCGAAATGCTGCTGACCACCATGCAAATGGCAAACATGGGTGCCATGATCGCCAATCGGGGCTATTTCGTCACCCCCCATTTGCTGAAGTCTCTGCGGGGTAGCAATCAGGAAATTCCGCAGCGATACCAGGAGCGCCACTACGTTGGCATTGATGACAAACACTTTGATCCGGTTATCGACGGTATGCAGCGAGCGGTTATGGGCGGAACGGCACGCATTGCTTTCCTGCCGGATATTGCGATTTGTGGCAAAACGGGCACTGCCGAAAACCCGCACGGCAAGGATCATTCGATCTTTTTCAGCTTTGCGCCCAAGGAAAATCCGCAGATCGCGATTGCCGTTTACGTGGAAAATGCCGGTTTCGGGGGAACGTACGCTGCCCCGATCGCCAGTCTGATGACCGAAAAATACCTGACCAAAGAGATTCGTCCGGGACGCAAGTACCTGGAAGATTACATTCTGCGAGCCAATCTCATCAACAAACCCTGAGCCATGTCATACCGGACGCTACTGGTCGGATTTTTTTTCGCAATTACAACCGCCGCCTGGCCGCAGTCCGACGCTATCCACACCCTAAAACTCTTGTTCGTAGGTGACATCATGGGGCATGATTCTCAGATCGCTGCTGCCGAGGTGAAAAAAAATGAACATTACGACTACGCCCCTTGCTTCGAGTACGTCGCGCCCATTCTGAAAGAAGCCGACCTGACTATCGGCAATCTCGAACTGACGTTTCCGGGGAAACCACCTTACAAAGGTTATCCAATGTTCCGCAGCCCCGATGATCTGGCGCTGGACTTGCGCTACGCGGGTTTCGATTTTTTGCTTACCGCCAATAATCATTCGAATGACAGCGGCCCGGATGGCGTTATCAACACGCTCAAAGTGCTGGACAGCTACGGGTTTTATCATACGGGGACTTTTCAGAATGCCACCGAACGCGAGGCATTTTATCCGCTGCTGATTTACAAGGAAAATTTTAAACTGGCATTTCTGAATTACACCTACGATACCAATGGCATCCCGACCAAAAAGCCCGCCGTCGTAAATGAAATCGACGAAGCGCTGATTGAAGCAGATATGGCGGTGGCGCGGGCACTGCAGCCGGATGCGATTATCGTGGTTGTGCACTGGGGCGAAGAGTACCAACTCACGGAAAGTAAAAAGCAACGCAGCCTCGCGCAAAAGCTCGCCGACTGGGGCGCTGATCTCATCATCGGGGCGCATCCGCACGTGGTGCAGCCGATCAGAACGATTACGTCCGATAGCACAGGTAAGGTGGTGCCGGTTGCTTATTCGCTGGGCAATTTTATCTCCGGGCAGGTGAAGCCCAATACCGACGGTGGCATCATGCTGGAGGTAACGCTGGAAAAAGAGGCATCTGCCGAGTCGCTACGCATATTGCCGCCGCAGTACATGCCGGTTTGGCGCTGGCGCGAAAAAACGGCAACCGGAAAATACCGTTATCGCGTCGTACCCATCGCACCGTACGAAGCGGACGCCGATGCTATCCAAATGAGTGCCAGTGACCACGCTGCGATGCTTCGCTATGCCAAAACCGTGCGAAAGCATCTCGAGAATTCGCAAGCCACCGAAAGAACTGTATCTTTGCAGAAGCGTACCGCTGACCTTCGGTCGGCGGGCAACCAGTAACCAGAATCCAGTAACCAGTAACCAGAATCCAGTAACCAG
>CAZFBU010000190.1:0-7151 GCA_964517175.1 uncultured Saprospiraceae bacterium | reverse complement strand
ACGACTTTTCCCCTTTTTTATAGCTATGCGTCATTTTCGCCACGGACTATTCTACAAGAAGTTCAAGTGAATTTAAAACGCCTGCAACTCCACCAGCTTCTGATACTCACCGTCGCGTTCGAGCAGTTCGCGGTGGTTGCCGCGCTCCAGTATCTTGCCATCGCGCATCACGATGATCTCATCCGCATGCTGAATAGTGCTCAGGCGGTGCGCGATCACAATGGATGTGCGGTTTCTCATCAACTCGACCAGCGCTTGTTGTACCAGTTTTTCCGATTCGGAATCGAGCGCCGAAGTGGCTTCGTCGAGGATGAGGATAGGCGGATTTTTCAGAATCGCCCGCGCAATGGTCAGCCGCTGGCGCTGCCCGCCGGAAAGCTTGCCGCCGCGGTCGCCGATGTTGGTTTGATAGCCGTGCTCCGTCGCCATAATGAAATCGTGTGCATTGGCAATTTTCGCCGCGTGGATGACATCCGCTTCGGTAACATTTTCCATCCCGAAAACGATGTTGTTGTAAATTGTATCGTTGAACAGGATCGCCTCCTGGGAGACAATGCCCATCAGCGCCCGCAGATCTTTGAGCTTGTAATGGCGAATGTCTTCCCCATCGACGAAAATGCCGCCCTGCTGCACATCGTAAAAACGCGGCAGCAAATCCACCAGCGTCGATTTTCCGGCACCCGAAGCCCCAACCAGCGCTACGACTTTTCCTTTTGGAATGTGTAAGTTAATGTTGGACAGCACATTACCTTCCTCGGGTTTGTACGCAAAAGACACATCCCGGTATTCGATAGCATCCTGAAAAGCATGAATCGATTTGGCACGTGCCGCTTCCACAATTTTATTCTCGGCATCCAGCACGCGTTCTACCCGCAGCATGGCCGCGATGCCTTTTTGGATGTTGTACAACGCCCGCGTAAATTGCTTGGAAGGCTGAATCACATTGTAAAATGCGTAAATAAACGTCAGGAAAGTAGCCGCTTCCAGCCCGCCGCTGAACACCTGTCGCGCACCAAACCACAGCAGTACCGCCACCACGCCAATGCCCATGAATTCTGAAAATGGCGAAGCCAGATCGCGCCGCCAGAGCAATTTCGTCAGTATCCAGCGGTATTCGTCGTTTTCGCGTTGAAATTTTTGATATTGATAACTTTCGGCATTGAAGCCTTTGATGATACGCAAGCCGCCCAGCGTTTCTTCGATGATGCTGACCAATGTGCCCAATTTTTCCTGCACCAAACCCGAACTTTTGCGCAATGCCCGCCCGATACCGCCGATCACCAGCGCCGTGAAGATCATCAGGATAAAAACGAACAACGTCAGCTTCGGACTGATGTACAGCATGATGCCCAGCGAACCCAGGATAATCAACGGCTCCCGGAAAACCGCTTCGAGTACATTGAGAATGCTCCATTCTACCTCCTGCACGTCGGACGTAACACGCGACATGAGGTCGCCCTTGCGTTCTTCGCTGAAATAGCCGAGGTGTAGTACCAGGATTTTATCGTACAGTTGCTGCCGCAAATCGCGAATAATGCCATTGCGCACCGGTGCCATGAAAAACAAGGAAAGGTAATGGAATAGATTTTTGAAGAAAAAAACGAACAGGATCGCGCCGCAAACGTACACCAGCGCCCGTTCCTCGCCGCTTTCGATGATGACCTGGCTGATCTCGTACTGGAAATAATTGTCGATGCCCTTCACGCTCCACGCCCATTCCGGCTGCTCGGTGAGCAATTCCTTTTGCTGGAATAAAATTTGCAAAAAAGGAATGAACAACGGAATGCTGATCGCCGTGAAAACCGCCGTGAGGATATTGCTGATGATGTTGGCTGCCACCGCGCTTTTGTAGCTGCGGAGATAGCCCATCAATCGCCAGAAGCTTTTCATTGTAAACTATTGATTATCAATTGCTAATTGTCGATGTTGGCAAAAAGCTAAATAATCAACAATTAACAATTTTCTATTCTTCCAGGTCGAATGTATTCAGGAACCCGGTGTGGAAATTCCCCGCCCGAAAGTTCTCATCTTTCATCAAACGCTGGTGGAACGGAATAGTTGTCTTCACGCCTTCCACGATGAACTCGTCCAGTGCGCGCTCCATTTTTTTGATACACTCTTCGCGCGTGCGCGCTCGGCAGATCAACTTGGCGATCATCGAATCGTAATACGGCGGAATGACGTAGCCCGCATATACGTGCGTATCCACGCGCACGCCATGCCCTTTGGAGGTATGGAGAGAAACGATTTTACCCGGGCTGGGGCGGAAATTATTGAACGGATCTTCCGCGTTGATGCGGCATTCCATCGCGTGTACTTCCGGGAAGTAATTGGAACCGCTCAGCCTTTCGCCGGCGGCGATTTTAATCTGTTCTTTGATCAGGTCGTAATCGATCACTTCTTCGGTCACCGGGTGCTCCACCTGAATCCGCGTGTTCATTTCCATGAAGTAAAAATTGCGATGCTTATCCACGAGGAACTCAATGGTACCCACGCCTTCGTAATTGATCGCTTCGCCCGCTTTGATGGCAGCGTCGCCCATTTCTTGGCGGAGTTCGTCGGTCATAAACGGAGAGGGCGATTCTTCCACCAGTTTTTGGTGGCGGCGCTGGATCGAGCAATCGCGCTCCGACAAGTGAATCACCTTGCCGTACTGATCGCCGACAATCTGAAACTCGATGTGCCGGGGCTCTTCGATGAATTTTTCGATGTAAATGCCATCATTACCGAAAGCAGCCTTCGCTTCCTGTCGCGCCTTGTTGTAATTATCCTCAAATTCTTTCTCCTCCCAAACAATGCGCATGCCTTTACCACCACCGCCGGCAGTTGCCTTGATGATGACCGGATAGCCCATATCTTTTGAAACTTTTTGGCCGTGTTTTACATCTTTCACCAAGCCTTCCGAGCCCGGAATCGTTGGCACGCCAGCCTTAATCATGGTTTCTTTAGCCGTGATTTTATCGCCCATTTTCCGAATCTGATTCGGGGTAGGACCGATAAACTTGATGCCATATTCCAAGCAAACTTCGGCAAAGTCCGCATTTTCCGCCAGGAAGCCATAGCCCGGGTGGATAGCATCCGCGTTGGTGATTTCCACCGCTGCCATGATGCGCGGAATGCTGAGATAAGAATCGGAAGAAGCTGGCGCACCGATGCAGACGGCTTCGTCCGCAAAGCGTACATGTAAGCTCTCTCGGTCAGCCGTTGAATAGACTGCTACGGTTTTTATACCCATTTCGCGGCAGGTGCGGATAATGCGCAACGCAATTTCGCCGCGATTTGCGATCAATACTTTTTCAAACATCGTCGTCTGTTAAAATTCGTAATTGCGAACAATTAGCAATCAGCAATTAATATTTTTTAGCTCGGATCAACCAGGAACAACACCTGATCGTACTCGACCGGTTGTGCATCCTCAGTGACTACTTTTACGATCGTACCGGAAATCTCCGATTCGATTTCATTGAACAGTTTCATTGCCTCCACGATACAAACGACAGCGCCTTTTTCGATGCGGTCGCCCACTTTTACATAGGGTGGCTTGTCCGGTGAGGAGGAGCGATAAAATGTACCGACAATCGGCGATTTTATTTGCAAATACTGTCCCTCGTCGGTGCTGGCTTCCGCCGGTTTTTCTGCTTTTGGCTCTTGCTTGGCCGGTGCAGCAGCGGGCGGCGGTGTGGCTTCCTGCTGTACAGGTGGCAGTTGCGGCGCTGGAATGGACGAAACCACTTTGGTTGTACCGTAGTACTTGGTGCGAATAGATAGCTCCAGATCGCCGTCTTTCATTTTGAATTCGGCAAGTTCCGTCTCATCAATCAGCTTGATGAGGTCTTTGATATCCTTGAAATTCATATCTTATTGTTTTACGCGCTCTATGTAAGCGCCGGTACTTGTGTCAATTTTGATTTTGTCGCCTGTACTGACAAACAAAGGGACTCGCACTTCCGCCCCCGTTTCCACCGTAGCCGGTTTGAGGGTATTGGTAGCGGTATCGCCTTTCACGCCCGGCTCCGCGTAGGTTATTTCCAGAATGATGTACTGGGGCATTTCCAGGGTAAGTGGAATTTCCTTTTCGGAGTGGTAGAGCATATCCACTTCCGTGCCTTCCTTCATTAGTCCGGGGTTTTCGATCATTGCTTCCATGATGGTCACCTGTTCGAAGGTTTCCTGGTTCATAAAATGATAACCCATATCGTCCGAATACAAGAACTGAAACTTCCGTCGCTCAATACGTACTTCGTTCAGTTTGTGACCCGAAGGAAAAGTATTGTCGATCACACGCCCGTCTTCCACATTTTTCAGCTTGGTGCGCACAAACGCAGCGCCTTTCCCTGGTTTTACGTGCTGAAATTCAACGATTGCATAAATGCCGTTGTTGAACTCGATGCACATGCCTTTGCGAATATCCGAAGTATCTGCCATTATCTACTCGTTTAAAAGAATTAAAAAAAATTGCGTTGCAAAGATAATATATATTGTTCTTATTGTTTCATTAGCTTTCGGTTTCCTTGCTTCCTGGCAATTTCAGGAGACCGTAAAACGATGAAACAAGGAAACACGGAACCGCTTCAATACGCCCACTTCAGGTACGTAGCGCCCCACGTGAAGCCGCCGCCAAATGCGGTGAGCATGATATGGTCGCCTTTTCTGAATTGATTTTCCCATTCCCACATGCACAGCGGCAGCGTGCCCGCCGTTGTATTGCCATATTTGTGAATGTTGATGGTGACTTTTTCTTTTGGAAAATTCATGACGTTGGCAACCGACTCGATGATGCGGATATTTGCCTGGTGCGGAATCAGCCAGTTCAGGGTTTCGTTGGTCAGGTCATTTCGCTCCATTACCTTGCGCACCACATCCGCCATGCCGGAAACGGCAGCTTTGAATACCGGCTTTCCGTTTTGATACACAAAATGCTCGCGATTGGTCACCGTCTCGATGGATGCTGGTCTTGCCGAGCCGCCTGCTTTTTGATGCAGGTAAGCGCGCCCCTCGCCGTCGCTTTTGTGGATGGAATCAACTACACCGAAGCCTTCTGTGTTTGGCTCCAGCAGCACCGCACCCGCGCCATCGCCGAAGATCACGCAGGTGGTACGGTCCGTATAATCAATGATCGAAGACATCTTATCGCCACCGATTACTACTACTTTTTTATGCGTACCGGATTCGATGAATTTTGCGCCAGTCGTCAGTGCGTACAAAAAACCCGAGCAAGCCGCATTGATGTCAAAGCCAAAAGCATTTTTCATGCCCGTTGCTGCCGAAACGGTATTGGCGGTATCCGGGAAAGGCGTATCCGGCGTGACGGTCGCGAAGATTACCAGTTCCACATCCATCGGGTCGGTATTGGTTTTTTCCAATAAGCCCTTTACGGCTTCGATACCCATCACCGAAGTGCCTTTGCCTTCTCCTTTCAGAATGTGTCTTTCTTTGATACCGGTGCGGGTGGTAATCCACTCTTCAGTGGTGTCCACCATCGTTTCCAACTCTTTATTCGTAAGCACATAATCGGGCACATAACCTTGCACACCGGTGATTGCAGCTTGAACTTTTGACATTACAGTTACTTTTATAAAATCGGACGCGAAGGTAAAAAAATTTTCTCAATATGCCATTGGGATGGCTGGTAATCAAGCGCTTCCCTCTGGCTCGGCCCCGGGTTGAGAAATCAGCCACAAGCCTGCAAAAGTAAGCAAACCGTTTACGGCCAGGATGAGAAATCCGAATTGAAATCCGAATAAAATTTTAACAGAGTATATATCAATTAAAAAAGAAATAATCGGTGCCGCCAGGCAAATGGCGATGACTTTCCAGCTATCTTTAATATTTCTTTTGGTCAAAATACCAAACCCGAAAAGCCCGAGTAATGGCCCGTAAGTATAGCCCGCCGCCCGAAATAACTGATTGATGACGGCATCATTATTCAAAGCGGCAAAGAACAGCACGATCAGAAACAAAATCAGGGATGCACTGATGTGGACGATGGTGCGGGTGCGTCGCTTTTGCTCTTGCGGAATATTCTCATCCTGAATATTAAGAAAGTCAACACTGAAGGAAGTCGTCAGGGAAGTCAGCGCCGAGTCGGCGCTCGAATAAGCCGCCGCAATTAAGCCCAGTACAAAAACGATACCGGCTATCGGTGGCAAATGCTGAATGGCAATGACTGGGTATAATTGATCGGAGCGCACTGGCAATTCCAGCCCTACATTGGCGGCGTAGATGTAAAGCAACGCCCCCAGCGCCAAAAACAAAGCATTTACAAAAACGAGAATAAAGCTGAATGTGAACATATTTTTCTGGGCATCGCGCAGGCTGCGGCAGGTCAGGTTTTTTTGCATCATATCCTGATCGAGCCCGGTCATTACGATTGTAATCAAAGCGCCGCTGAAAAATTGCTTGAAG
This sequence comes from uncultured Saprospiraceae bacterium, assembly GCA_964517175.1. Classification (GTDB taxonomy): domain Bacteria; phylum Bacteroidota; class Bacteroidia; order Chitinophagales; family Saprospiraceae; genus JADJNW01. The sequence continues at coordinate 746 of CAZFBU010000190.1, read as the reverse complement.
AAATTATTCGGATCATTCCAGCCGCCGCTAAAGAAAAACACCTGTGAATACTCACTGTTGCGAATCATCGCCACCAGCCCCGGCAGATCCATTTCCAGTACCTGTCCGATCACGATGATGGTGATAATCACTGCTACCAGCATGCACAGCGTCTGCAGCGTATCCGTCCAGACGATCGTTTTGATGCCTCCTCGAAAGGTATAAACCCAAATCAGCGCAATCGTTACCAGCACGGTGAGCCAGAATGGTATGCCGTAAGCTTCCATCACAAATCTTTGCAATACAATAGCCACTAAAAACAGTCGAAAAGCCGCACCAATCGCCCGCGACAGCAGGAAATAGGCTGCCCCCGTTTTGTACGCAAAAAAACCGAGCCGTTGCTCCAGATAGGTATAAATGGATGTGAGATTTAGCCGATAGTATAAAGGCAAAAGCACCAGCGCAATGACCGCATAGCCGAGCAGATAACCAAATACAATCTGCATGTAAGAAAAGGCTTGATTCGCTCCGCCGGCACCTACCGCTCCGGGTATGGAAATGAAAGTAACCCCCGACAGAGACGCGCCAATCATCCCGAATGCCACCACAAACCACGGAGAGCGACGACCGGCTAGGAAGAAGGTTTCATTGCTGGCATCTTTACCGGTAAAGTAAGACACTATTATCAATAGCAGAAAATACCCCAGTATAATTCCCAGAATTAATGCCGGTGTTAGTTGTTGAATCATAGTCGCAGCTCTCTCTTA
>CAZFBU010000189.1:0-7153 GCA_964517175.1 uncultured Saprospiraceae bacterium | reverse complement strand
CCACTGGTTTTGGTGGCGGTACGTCGTTTGCGGGTGTGAACAACCGCTACAACGCGATCTACATCGACGGTGCAGTGAACAATGACGTTTTCGGTTTGGCTTCTAACGGTACGAATGGTGGTCAAACGGGTATTTCTCCGTTTTCGATTGATATCATCGATCAGCTCCAGGTGGTACTGTCTCCGTACGACGTGACGCTGGGCGGCTTTGCCGGCGGTGGCGTGAATGCAGTGACCAAATCGGGTACAAATGAATTTAAGGGAACCGCTTACTACTTCTGGCAGAATGAAGACTTTGTGGGTAAAACCAATGAATCGCTTACAGATCGCACGGGTAGCGAACGCACAAAGGTTGCAGAATTCTCGCAGCGTACCTACGGCGCTTCTTTGGGCGGACCGATTGTAAAGGATAAAGTATTTTTCTTTGCCAATGCAGAAATTCGCCAGGATGAAACGCCTGCGCCATTTGATTTTGGTCAGTATGATGGCGATGCTTCGCAGGCTGACCTGAATAACTTGGGCAACTTTGTACAAAACAGTTATGACTACGACCCGGGTACTTTCGGTTCGGTTACAGATAATTTGGATGGTTTGACACTTTTCGGAAAACTGGATTTCAACCTGAGCCAGAACCATCGCCTGACGCTGCGCCACAACTATACCAAAGCAGAACAACTGAATAGAAACGCTTCTTCTGCTCGTAGAATTAATTTTTCTAATAATGGGTTGTTCTTCCCAAGTACGACCAACTCTTCCGCACTGGAATTGAATTCTACTTTTGGCAACAGTGCCAGCAATAACCTGATTATTGGTTATACTTCGGTGCGCGATGATCGCGACCCGATTGGCGACAACTTCCCGTACGTAATCATTGACGACGGTGCAGGTCAGATACAATTTGGCTCTGAGCAATTCTCAACAGCAAATGCATTGGATCAGGATATCTTTACGATTACGGACAACTTCAAGTTGTACAAGAATGACCACACGATCACGATTGGTACGCACAACGAATTCTACAGCATTTACAACCTGTTCATCCGCCAGAACTTTGGCGTGTACGAATACGAAAGCATTGATGATTTCATCAACGACGCTGGTGCGGTAGAATACTTCCGGTCTTACTCTTTGGTGGACGATATAACGGGTGACGGTTCTGCGGCAGCGGCTGAATTCAATGCGATGCAGCTTGGTTTTTACGTGCAGGATGAATGGGCTGTTTCTCAGCGCTTTACACTGACAGGAGGTCTGCGTTTAGACATTCCAATTATTACGGATGATCCGGCAATTCATCCTACTTTCAACTCAGAAACCTTGCCGCTGATTCAGCAATCCTACGATGTAGCAAACAATGTAACTGGTGGTTCTGCTCCGGAAGGTCAGTTGATGTGGTCGCCACGCGTGGGCTTTGACTATGACCTGACTGGCAACCGCAAATCTGTATTGCGAGGTGGTGTGGGTATCTTTACCAGCCGTATTCCGTTTGTATGGCCGGGCGCTATGTTCAACAACAACGGCGTTTCAATCGGCGGTGTAACGGATCGCGACATTGAAGGTGAAATTTCTTTCATCCCTGATTTCCAAAAGCAATACGTGAATGAGAACTTCTCTATTCCTTCCGGTCAGGTCGATTTGTTTGTCGATGATTTCAAGTATCCGCAGGTACTGCGTACGAACCTGGCGCTGGACACCGAACTGCCAGGCGGTATTGCCGCTACCTTTGAAGGTGTTTACACGAAGACGCTGAACAATATTGTTTACACGAATGTCAATTCCGACCCAACGGTTGATTTCAACTGGACAAACACCGGAAATGATAATCGTCCGGTATTTACCCGTACTGACATTGACGAGCGCTACAATGCTATTTACGTAGCTTCTAACACTGACGAAGGTTACACCTACACGCTTACAGCAGCATTGGCAAAGAAGTTTGATTTTGGCTTGACAGCCAACGTTTCATACACCTATGGCGATGCCGAAGCGGTGAGTGAAGGTACATCATCTCAAAACTCTTCGGGGTGGAGAGGACAGGTGAGCACCGACGGACGTAACAACCCGGTACTAGGTCGCTCTGATTTCGCGCTGGGTCACCGCGTTTTGGGTGCGCTGACTTACACACTTGATTGGAATCAAAGCAAGAACGCTTCTACGACAATTACCTTACTGTACGAAGGTCGTCGCGGCAATCCTTATTCTTACGTATTTGGTGGTAGAGATGGTCGTAACCCGAACAACGAAACGGGTTCTACCAGCCGCAACCGTTCATTGGTTTACATTCCGGCTAACCAGAACGAGATTAACTTCGATGAAACAGTTGGCATCTCTTCGGAAGAGCAATGGAGACGCCTGGATGCCTTCATAGAAGATGATCCGTACCTGAGCGAAAACCGGGGCAGCTATGCTGAGAAGAACTCGAACTGGTTGCCATACACCAGCTTCCTGGATCTTTCTCTTCGTCAGGATTTCGGCGTGAATGTCGGTGGCAAGTCTCACAAACTGCAAGTAAGCTGGGACGTATTCAACCTGGCGAACCTGCTGAACCCAAGCTGGGGTGTGCGTTACCAGGTACCCGGCAGCTTCGGATATTATGAGTTGTACACCTTCGAGGGCTACGATGATGATGGCACCACGCCGCTGTTCTCTTACACCGAAGAAGGTCTGGGCGAAGATGCACTGAACATTAGCGACTTCGGCTCGCGCTGGAGAATGCGTCTGGGCTTGCGCTACATCTTCAACTAATGAAGTGATTCTATAATAAGATATTGAAATATATATTTTATCAGAAAGGGGGCATCTTACAGCAAGATGTTCCCTTTTTCTATTCTAATACCAATTTCAACTGATAATGACGTATTGATGAGTTCTTTAAAAATTGATTTTCAATCATTTACGGTTTCCAATTTCCGACTTCCGACTTCCAAATTGGTATAATATGAGGCTATTGACTTGGAGGCAGGCACTTTTTTATCTCACTTCAACAACTAATCTTTTTCCGGCAGGAAAACCTCCGCCATCATACAGCGCGCACTGCCGCCGCCGTATCGTTCGATGGTGTATAACGGGCTGTACAAGAGGTTCGTCTGTTGATTCAACAACCGGATTTGATCTTTATCCAGCGAATGGTAAGCTTGCTCGGACATCACCAGGATCGGCTCGCCATTGCGATTGCGCACTTGCAGCATATTGCCTGCGAAGGCAAGCAACTGGTCCATGGTGATTTCTACGACGGCTTTATTCGTTTCCTCAAATTTTTGCAGCAGCATGGCGCGCTCTGCTTCGTCTCTGATAGTCGCCAGGCAAATCACCACGAAGGTCTCTCCCAGCGCCATCATCACATTGGTATGATAAATCGGCGTGCCATCCCGATCAACCGCATGGAACACAATTTTCTCGTAGCCCATCTCCCGGCAAAACGCATCGAGCGGCGCAATATCCGTGCGGTCGCTCATGCAGACGTAAGCAATCTTGTGCTTGCGGTCGAGGATCATGCTGCCGGTACTTTCCAGAAATTTGTTGCTGGATTCATATTCTTCCAGGTGAATTCTTTTATCGACCTCAAAACGACGCGAAAGCTTTTCAATCACATCCTCGCGCCGTTCCCGCCGCCGCGACGGCGCAAACATTGGATAAGTGATGACCGTTCCATCCTCGTGAAAAGATACCCAGTTGTTCGGAAATACCGCATCTGTTTTTTGAGGGCTTCTGGTGTCTTCCACCACGATGACATCCACGCCCGTAAGTTTCAGCAGGTTCACAAATTCATCAAACTCTGCCACAGCTTTCCGCTTGATCTGCTCCTCGCTGAAGCGATTGTCATCTTCCTGAAAAGCATTATCCTTCGCCGTTTGTTCGTTGTAGCCGAAATTCGCCGGGCGAATCATGAGGATATGCGAAGTGGTTTGATGCGTTTGCGTTGGCATTTTCATTTGAGTTTTCCTTACAAAAGTAGCACAAAACCACACTTTACCGGAAAAATATGCCCGGATTATTTCCGAAATTTTCCCCCTGCTTCTTGCAAAACAAATACTCCCCGACTTTAACCAAACAAACCATAGCGAATAGCTGTTAGTACAGTGAATTTAGAGCGCAGCTTATCCGCGCTTACTTCAAATCAAAATGTGAAGACTCGAAATATGGCTAAGATTTCCATTGACCTGAAAAAAGGAAAAGTAAAGAAAGATAGGAATCTGATTGTAGGAATTGACCTGGGTACAACCAACAGCCTCGTGGCGTATATGCGCGAAGGCGAGCCGGTGGCGGTGCGTGACAAGACCGGGCGAAGTGCGCTGGTCCCCTCAGTGGTGCATTTCACGGAGGAACAAAAAGTGATCGTTGGCGACGCAGCGAGGGAAAAATTGCTCACCGATCCGCAACATACGATTTATTCGGTGAAGCGCCTGATGGGCAAATCTTACAAGGATGTGGAAAAATACGAAGGCTATTTTGGCTATCAGATCATCGACGAGGACACGGAAAGCCTGGTAAAAATTCGGGTAAAAGATAAATTTTACACGCCCATCGAGCTGTCTGCCGAAATTTTGAAAGAACTCAAGCGACGCATCGAAGAGGTGCTGGGCGAAAATATCAGTCGCGCGGTGATCACCGTACCGGCTTATTTCAATGACGCTCAACGGCAGGCGACGCGCGACGCGGGCAAGCTTGCCGGGCTGGACGTGCTCCGCATTGTGAATGAACCAACTGCGGCGAGTCTGGCCTATGGCATTGGTCTGGAAAAAGATGATAATCAGACGGTTGCCGTCTATGACCTGGGTGGTGGAACGTTCGATATTTCGATTCTGCGCATTGAAAATGGCATCTTCGAGGTGCTCTCTACCAATGGCGATACCTTCCTGGGCGGCGATGATTTTGACCGTGCTATCATCGACTTTTGGCTCGAAAAAAGTAATACCGACAAATCAAAGCTTGACACCGACAAGAAACTCACCCAGGCGCTCCGCGCTCAGGCAGAAACGGCAAAAAAGCACCTGAGCACCGCCGATGCTTACGTGGGTGAAACGCACGACATTCATTGCGAAATCACCCGGGAGCAATTCGAAGCCCTCATCCTGCCACTGGTAGAAAAGACCATTCAAAATTGTAAAAATTCGCTCAAAGATGCCAAACTCACGCCGGAAGACATCGATCACATCGTGATGGTGGGCGGCTCCACGCGCGTGCCGCTGGTGCGGGAAAAAGTGGCTCATTTTTTTGGCAAAGAAGTGTATGACAAAGTCAACCCGGACGAAGTTGTTGCGCTGGGCGCTGCCATTCAGGCGGATGTACTCGCCGGAAACCAGCAGGATGTGCTCCTGCTCGACGTAACGCCGCTTTCGCTGGGCATTGAAACCGTTGGTGGCTTGATGGATACGATCATTCCGCGCAATTCAAAAGTGCCGACCAAAGTCGGACGCCGTTACACGACTTCCATCGACGGTCAGAAAAACCTGAAAATCGCAGTTTACCAGGGCGAGCGCGATCTGGTTGAACACAACCGCAAGTTGGGGGAATTCATTCTCCGAGGCATTCCGCCGATGCCCGCCGGTTTGCCAAAAATTGAAATTCACTTTATTCTCAATGCAGATGGAATTCTCAAGGTAAAAGCGCAGGAACTCCGCTCCAATGTAGAGCAGGAAATCGAGATCAAATCGCAGTATGGCATCAGCGAGGAAGATATGGCGAAAATGCTGCTCGACTCCATCCAGCACGCTGAGGAAGACATGGCAACCCGGGCGCTGCTCGAAGCGCGCAACGAAGCCAGCCACATTCTTGGTTCGGCAGAGAAATTCATCGCACAAAACGAGGAAATCCTCTCCGCTGAGGAGATCGCCAAAACCCGGGCGCTTGCCAAGGCATTGCAACAGGCTGCCGAAGGTACCGACAAGGACCTGATCAATAAAGCAATCGAAGATTTGAATGCTTACACCTCGCCTCTGGCGCACCGTGCACTAGACAAGGCGGTCGGCGAAGCGATGCGCGGCAAAACGATTGGCCCGGAGTAATTTTAGTGGGCAGTTCCAAATAACCAATAACCGATAACAACAGTGGGCAATTCAGGAATTAAAACCATTTCAAATATGAGCAAGAAAAAGCAGCGGGATCGCGACGGGTTTGTTTTTTCCACGGATCCTGATTTTGAATACAACCGCGAGTTTGAAGAAATAGAAGATTTGCCAGCCGGGCAGCAGGAACTGCGCGTTTGGCTGGATCGTAAGAACCGAGGCGGCAAGGAAGCGACGGTGGTAAAAGGCTTCGTGGGTTCGGAAGATACCCTGAAGGATTTGTCAAAAATGCTGAAGACAAAGTGCGGCGTCGGCGGCTCCGCCAAAGACGGCGAGATCATCATCCAGGGCGACCACCGGGATAAAGTCGTTACATTATTGAAAAAAGAAGGCTACGGCAATACGAAGAAAGCGGGTGGGTAGGATGCACGGGCTATTGATCCGTTATTCTACCCAAACAATTTCGCCTTCAGATACCGGGCATTCCATTCATTTCGGCAAAGCCTAGATAACAGCTAACATCACTGCGATTAATCGCAGCAAAACGCTTCTTTACCAACGACCCCAATTGTCTTAGAATTATTCAACCGCAAGAATTCCAAAAATTCTACTCCGAATGCTACTGTAGAAGTACGTGGTTTAGGTTGTCTTTTCACTGATAATCAATTATTTGATTATTTTCACAATTAATGTTTACGGATAAATCTCAAAAATTTTCGTGATTCGTGTATAATACCAATTTCAATTGATAACGACGTGTTAAAGAGTGTTTTAAGTCTTGATTTACAAATACTTATGATTTTCGACTTCTCACTTCCAAATTGGTATCAGTCTCAATTCACTTCACTAAAGTTATATCACCATATATGATTTGGCTTGTTTGATCTATATAAGTCACTTTTGCTTGCCATACATACACGCCGCTACTTAGCACCTTACCATTGAAGCTACCATCCCAACCGTTGCTCACTTGCAAAAAGTTATCTTGGTAATAGACTTGATTGCCCCACCGATCATATACTGAAAAGTGATCGACTTTCTCAACGCTACCAGAGCGAGGATATAAGGTGAAAAAATCATTAACACCGTCACCGTTTGGCGAAAAAGCAGTGGGCACAAAAACCTGAAAGGCTTCCTTACCTTTGGGTGCCA
>CAZFBU010000188.1:5002-7155 GCA_964517175.1 uncultured Saprospiraceae bacterium | reverse complement strand
GACAAGATATTCGCTGGAAACAACGTTTTCAAAACTTTGAAAAAGCGATTCAACACCTCGAAGAAGGAGTGCAGGTGAAAAATCCATCGGCTCTGGAAAGAGCCGGCGTTATTCAGTTTTTTGAAATGACGTTTGAATTAGCCTGGAAAACCCTTAAAGACTATTTGCGGGAAGAAGGATATGACGTCAAGTCTCCCCGAGCTACGATTAAGCAGGCATTCCAGAACGAATACATTCAGGATGGTCGAGTCTGGTTGGAAATGCTGGAAAAGCGAAACGAACTGACGCATACTTATAACGAAGCAACCGCAGAAAAAGCCTTGCAAAAGATTCAGGATGAGTACTTTGTACCGGTTATGCAGGTTTACGATTGGTTAAAAAAGCAGATATGAAATTTGGATTATCCGCATCAGACATTGCGACCATCCAGGAAGTGATCGCGCAATTCCCGACTGTACAGCGCGCCGTAATCTTTGGCTCCCGCGCGAAAGGCACAGCATCGCGTGGCTCCGATGTGGACATCGCTTTGTTTGGCGAAAACATTGAAGATGCGACCTCCAAAATTCATTATCAACTGGAAGAAGAAACGCTGTTGCCTTACTTTTTTGACGTACTGGATTACCAGCAAATTGAAAATGCAGACTTGAAAGCGCACATCGACCGTGTAGGTCAGGTACTTTTCGAACGACAGGCTCAATGACCTGCTTCTGCCTACTGCCCCTACCACTAATTCAATTCCCCACGGCCTTTCCATCAAACGCCCGCGAATCCGCAGCGCCGTAGATCATTCCCGTCTTCGGATCAACGTAAATACCCATGGCTGAGCCCTGTGCGCCGCGTTCCCGCACTTCGTGCCCCATCATTTCGTACAGTCGCCGTGTATCAGGTGAAATGCCATAACTTTCGAATGTCGTCACATCCGGCAGCCACTGGTGATGAATGCGCGGCGCTTCCACCGCCTGCGCGATGTTCATATCGTGATCGATCACGTTTAAAATCACTTGCAAAACCGTATTGATGATGGTGCGACCACCCGGACTGCCGATCACAATAACCGGCTTGCCGTCTTTCGCGACAATGGTCGGGGTCATGCTGGAAAGCATGTGTTTTTCGGGCGCCACGAGGTTCGGATTGGTACCAATGAGGCCGGTGCGGGTCGTTTTTCCAGGAATTGGATTGAAATCGCCCATTTCATTATTCAACAAAAAACCGGCGCCTTCCACCACCAGTCGCGAGCCGTAGCCATACTCCAGTGTATAGGTCAGCGACACGGCGTTGCCCGCCGCATCTACGACCGAAAAATGGGTGGTTTCGTCGCTTTCATACGCCAGATTGAATCGCGCTGAATCGCTCGGAGAAGCCTTGTACCAGTCGATTTGCTGGCGCAATTTATCCGCATAAGCCTTTGAGGTCAAACGTTCCAGCGGCATATCAGGGTTGAATGCCGGATCACCCAGATGCTCCGCCCGGTCGGCGTAAGCACGGCGCATGGCTTCGGTGAGCAGGTGCAAATAGAGGGCAGAATTGTGACCAATTTCCTTCAAATTATAACCTTCCAGAATGTTCAGCATCTCTACTAAAGCGACTCCGCCGGAGCTTGGAGGCGCCATTGCATAAACATCATAACCCCGGTAAGTACCGTGGATCGCCGGTTGCTCGGTCGCTTCGTAGCGCGCCAGGTCTTCTTCGGTGATGAGCCCGCCGTATTTTTTCATGTAATCTGCGATCAGCCTGGCGGTCTTACCTTTGTAAAAGCCATCCTTTCCATTTTTTTGAATGCGTTTGAGCGTTTCCGCCAGATCGGGTTGCCGCCACAACTCACCGGGTTCGTACAAATCCTTGCCATTCTTCAAAAATGCCTGCTTCGCCGCATCAAACATCGGGTCGGTCTGCCGCTGATAATATTGCAAAATGCCCTGCATCGCCCAGGTAGATGGCCAACCTCGGTCTGCCAATTCAACCGCCGGTTTCACCAATTCCGCCCACGGCTTGCTGCCCAGTCGCTGATGTGCCAGCCAAAGCCCGGCTACCGTGCCCGGTACGCCTACCGCCAGTGGACCTTCATGATTGGAATTATCGCGAATGTTGCCTGTTTCGTCGAGGTACATATCCGCCGTAGCCGCCAGCGGCGCTTTCTCCCGAAAATTGAAGGT
>CAZFBU010000188.1:0-4902 GCA_964517175.1 uncultured Saprospiraceae bacterium | reverse complement strand
AAGCCGACCGCCAGTCGGTTTCGGGAAATGTACAGGATCATCGGTGTTTATTTTGGTTAGCAAATGAAGGATAAATGTAAGATAAAATTTGAAAAAGTGGTTAGGTTCAAACAGGTCGTTTGATCTTAATCTTCGTCTGTCGCTTTAGTTTTCTTATACAACTCCACCCGCACTCCCCATTTCCGAAATTGTCGCTCCAGTGTCCAATGTTCGCGCAGGCTGTCGATTTCCGCGTCGGTGAAGTCGTTCATCACATTGGAATACAGGATGTAGGATTGTTGGGGCAGATTTTTGGCAGCAAAACCCTCGGTTCGGTCGGAGAGATCGCGATAGGTAATCGAGCCGATTTCCGGGAAAGCGGTGCCGATGGAATCCAGTGGAATATGTTCCGATTGGATATAATCGAGCATTTTTGCGCGCAGCTCGTAGTACGGCAGATGCGCCAGTGTCGCGTCCCAGCCCTGCGCAATTTTATCGGGATAGATCCAGAAATTTCCGGTCAGCAGCCCGGTGAAAGCCACACCAAATGCAAGTAAGCGGAGCTTTTTGTGTTGTAAGTGTTTGAAAATGAGCACAAAAGCCATTGAAGTCAACATCAGGAAAACCGGCAGGAGGTAGCGATGCGCGCTCAGTCCTTTGTGCAGCAGGAGCGAAGGCGTCAGCACCAGCAGGGCAATGCCCAGGAGCCATGTCAGTTGCCGTACGCGCTGATCCTGCCAAAGGCTTTGCAGTTGTTTGTTGCGCCATTTTACGAATAAAATTGCACTGATAATGAGCCAGATAAAAATCCGCCCGAAATCGAGCAAACGCCAGCCGAGTATTGCGATATTTTTTGCGAATCCGGCGAGATCAACCCGCTCGAAGCTCGGCGTCCAGGGCGAATCGGCGTGGTAACCAATCCAACCGGCTTGTCGGTAGTGCCAGATCAGAAATGCCAGACCGAACAACCCGGCGGGCACGTAGGGCAGCGTTTTTTGGAATATTACTTTAAAATTGAGTACCGGTTTTGATTCGCGACAAGCGAGCCAGTCGAATAAAAACAGCACGACTACGACCATCATGCCCCGCATGCTGATCATCGCCAAACCCAGCGCGGCCAATACTTTCAGCGTGTTATGCTGAGTCAGAACACCATATAGTCCCATCAAAAAAAAGCAGACCAGCACTACATCCGGACTGACGAGCAAAGCCTGCGCCGCCAGCGTCGGATCGGCGAATGCCAATAGCAGTAAAAATGGCGCAAATCTCCGTTCGGTTAGATGCGTACCTATTTTCCAAAGGAAAAAAACGATACCGAGCAAGAACGGCAGCATTGCCAGGTGGCTCACCATCAGGCTTTTGCCAAACCACTGCCAGAGCAACGCGAGGTATATGCCGAAAGTTGGTGGATGCCCGCTGTCGAATTCCTCCGGCAGCAGCAGGGAGCGAAAACCGTGGTCGTCGTACCAATGGGCGTGCTTCGAGCCGAGTTGCACGGTATCCCAGAAGAAAACATGATCGCGCACCAGCCAGGTGGCGACGAACGCGATCAGCCAAAAGCCAGGCAGCCAGCCGTTTTTGCGCAGCCAGGTCATTCCTTGTTCTGATACTTGTAATCCATGCAGGCTCTGACAAAAGCGACGAACAGCGGATGCGGATTTTCCACCGTGCTCTTGAGTTCCGGGTGAAACTGAACGCCCACAAACCACGGATGATCGGTGATTTCTATGATTTCCACCAGTCGGGAATCGGGGTTGATGCCGGTCATTTTCATGCCCGCCTGCTCAAATTGCTCTCTGTAGTCGTTGTTGAATTCGTAGCGATGGCGGTGGCGCTCGCTGATCTTGGTTGCCTTGTAAGCCTTGCGCACGTTGGAGCCTTTCGTCAGCTCGCAATCGTAAGCGCCGAGGCGCATCGTGCCGCCTTTTTTGGTAATTTTTTTCTGATCGGGCATCAGGTCAATCACCGGATGTGCGGTGTGCGGATTTACTTCGGTAGAAGAAGCCCCCTCCAGATGCAGCACGTGCCGGGCGTATTCGACGACGGCGCACTGCATGCCCAGGCAAATGCCGAAAAACGGAATTTTGTGTTCCCGCACAAACTGAATGGCGTTGATCTTGCCCAAAATACCCCGCTCGCCGAAGCCCGGCGCGACGAGCACCCCGTGCAGGTCCTGCAATTTTTCGGCAATACTGGCCGGGCTGTTTTCCAACTGCTCGGAATGGATGGGTATAATGTTCACCTTGCATTCATTCATGGCAGCGGCGTGTACAAATGACTCGTGGATAGATTTATAGGCATCCTGCAATTCGTTATATTTTCCAACCAAACCGATTTGCACCTCCCGGGTCGGGTTTTTCAGTTTGCCCAGGAATGCCTTCCACGCATCGAGCCGTGGCTCGCGGCGATCCTTCAGGCGAAGCTTCGCGATGACCACCTGATCCAGTTTTTCCTTCAGCATCAGCAAGGGTACATCGTAGATGCTTTCCGCATCGATCGCTTCGATCACCGAGCTCACATCCACATTGCAAAACAGCGCCAGCTTGCGCCGGATTTCCATCGTAATCGGATGCTCGGTGCGGCAGACCAGTATGTCGGGTTGAATGCCTGCAGTCAGCAATTCCTTGACCGAATGCTGCGTAGGTTTGGTTTTCAGTTCTTTCGCTGCGCTGAGGTAAGGAATGAGCGTCAGGTGAATGACCAGGCAATTATCCGCACCGAGTTCCCAACGCAACTGCCGCAATCCTTCCAGATAAGGCAGCGACTCAATATCGCCCACCGTGCCGCCAAGCTCCGTGATGACAATGTCGTGCCGGTTGTCATTGCCCAGCAGTTGCACGCGATGCTTGATTTCATCGGTGATATGCGGAATCACCTGCACGGTTTTGCCCAGGTAATCACCCGCGCGTTCTTTGTTGATAACGGTTTGGTAAATTTTACCAGTCGTGACGTTATTGGCTTGTGAAGTTGGTGTATTCAAAAAGCGCTCATAGTGCCCGAGGTCGAGGTCGGTTTCCGCGCCATCGTCGGTGACATAGCACTCTCCGTGTTCGTAGGGGTTGAGCGTACCCGGATCGACGTTAATGTATGGATCAAACTTTTGAATGGTGACATTGAAACCCCTCGCCTGAAGCAATTTTGCAAGCGAAGCCGCGATGATGCCTTTTCCCAATGAAGAAGTGACACCTCCCGTAACGAAAATGTATTTGGTCATTTTTTAATGTTTGCGTTGTACGACTATTGTGAAGCGATTGCTTCTGTGTGTTAACTGCGTTACGGGATGCAAAGATACGAAGAATAAAATGGAAATAACGGCATTTGGCAGCGCTTTCGTTTGCATTTTGTTTTTGCCAAATTTATAACAGCTCACCATTTGATTTTTTGTCTGAAAAATGGCATAAACTTCCTCTTTTTGGAACTAATAGTTAGTTTTTATGTTAAATTATTGTAAACTTAAAGTTAATTTATTGTGAACTTAAATATGCGAACGCGGTAATCGCCGCGTTGCAACGCGATCACATACAAGACAATTCGTATTCCTTAGTGAGGAAGGAGTGGACATTGATAGGTTAACAGAAAAATGCAGCATTATGAAAGGAATAACATTGTTGATACTCTTATTCGCACATATCGTTCTGGGACAGACGCCGATCTCCCTGATTCACACCCCCGTTCGGGACCGCCACATCAAAGCGAATCTTCGCTACACGATGATTGAAACGCCGTTGGAAATCGTCAATGGAATGACGTTTGTAAAAGCCCGGCTGAACGGTCGCACCGGTAATTATCTTTTTGACACCGGCGCTCCCCTTCTTATCCTCAACAAGAGCGAAGTAGGTGCCGACAAGCTCCAGGCAGCGAGCGTGGGCGGCGCTTTCACCGTAGCATCCGTGCAGGCGAAAGATTTTAGCTGGGCCGGGAACAACTACCCCGTGCTGGAGGCGGTGGCGATTGATCTGGCGCATCTGGAAGAATCTTCGGCTATGCCGTTGGCGGGCATTATTGGCTTTGAAGTCATTAAAAATCACGAACTGTTCATTGATTATCGATCCGGTCAGTTGGCTGTTCTGGAATCATCGAACAATAAATTGTCAAAAACGGCAACGCCCCGCTTTGTCATTCCATTTGAACTGCAGGATCACCTCCCGGTCATTCGGGTAGTCATCGACGGCAAGGAATTGCGCTTTGGCATAGACACCGGCGCGGCAGTCAACCTGATCGATCAGAAATACGAACCAGCGCTTTCCGGTGGCAGCTACGTGCAGGGCGATATGGAAGAACTGCGTGGGCTGGACCGCCACGTCAAGCTCGTGCATACCGGCAGGATTCACCAAACCCATACCGGCGATCTATCGGTCCGGGATATGAAATACCTGTTTGTTGATCTCTCCCATCTGGAGACCACCAGCGGGTTGCAAATTGACGGACTATTGGGCTATCCTTTTTTTGAACAGGTTAAATGCTCCATCAACTACCCGAATCGGAGATTATACATCTGGTAAGCGGTTTTTTCCGCACCAGAATGTTCAACGCATCCGTCGGCGGGAAACTCCATCGGCGGCTCTCTGCGTTGTCATTTCTATCCTGTCGCATCGTTGACCATCATTTCAAACCCGGTTTCTTCTTGTCATTTCAAATACACCTCTGTTTTTCAGCTTTTTAGGTTTTGCTATTATTAGACATTTCCCATCCAGTTAACAAAGAATTAACATGCCTTTAATACTCAATTTATAGTGTAGCTGTAATCTTGTGTCAAATATTTTAAACCAAAAATTGTTTCTATTATGAACAAAAAGATCTACAGTCTTCTCTTGCTTCTTGCATTGGCTGTAACGGGAATCACGGCGCAAACCGTCGTTCCTATTACCGATGCCGATCTGGAAGGTAACAAGACCTACAACTGGACGAAAGACAACACTTACC
>CAZFBU010000187.1:0-7216 GCA_964517175.1 uncultured Saprospiraceae bacterium | reverse complement strand
CTCACTTTGCCTTTTTTTCGCTCCGTAGCGCTGCTATGCAGCTCAAAAAACGCTTCGCGAAAACCCAAATTTGACCATTTTCGACTTCAAAAACGAATTTTAAACATACTCTTAGAACGTTTTTGGGATGCAAAGTTTATTTACAAACCCTGTGAAAAAAATCCTGTTAACACAAATTTAACCGGTTGCTTGGGGTTTTCAGCACAGAAAATCCAGCACGAAGGTATTAAATTCTGAAAAACGCGGGCAATATCCTTACTTTTGCAATTATGATAATTAAAGACGCAGAATACGTTGGAAGTTTTCCTAGTGAAGCCCAATGCCCGAAAGACGGGCTGCCGGAGTTTGCTTTTATTGGCCGATCGAATGTGGGAAAATCTTCCCTGATCAATATGTTGTGTGAGCGCAAAAAACTGGCTTACATATCCAACAAACCCGGAAAAACGCAATCGCTGAACTTTTATCGCATCAATAATGCCTGGTATGTTGTCGATTTGCCGGGCTACGGCTACGCCAAAATTTCCAAAAAGAAACGCAAGGAATGGGAACGCATGACCCAGGGCTACCTGACAAAACGCCAGGCGCTGCAATGCGCATTTGTGCTGATTGATGCCAATGTGCCGCCACAGGCCAGCGATGTGGAATTCATCAACTGGCTGGGCGAAAAGCGCATTCCTTTCGTGATCGCCTACACCAAACTGGACCGCCTGAAGGAACACCAACGCGATCAACATATCGAAGCAATCCAACAGGAATTGTTGCAATACTGGCACGAATTGCCACAACAGTTTCGCACATCGGCGAGTAAGGGCTGGGGGCGCGACGAAATCCTCCGGTTTATCGAACAAGTAAACACCGAAATTCTCGATGAATGAAAGAAAGAGAAAAGGAAAAAAACATCGTCTATTCACATATTCTGCCGGATATTGAAGATTGGCCGATTTTCCAACTAAGCGAAGATCGCCGAGCATTTGTACGCGAAATCGAAGCCCATACGCTGGAGCATTTCATGCGCAAAGATGCCGCCACCCTGCGCGACATTATCGCCAAAACAATTTACCTCGAACGCATTCGCATCAAGGAAGAACCCTGGAAGGTAGATCCGCCTAAAGAGCGGCAGTTTTGGAAAAAAATACGCCAGCAACTGGTCACGCATTCGCTGGATAGCGAGGAGGAGGCAGCTACGCAAACGCACCGCTTGATTTTGCAGCAAATTCTGCACCGCTACGCCGAAGAAATTGTTGGTACATTCAACAAAAAAACCTTCCTTTTCGCCCGTAGGTTTCTGACCATGTTTTTCACGCGTTTGCTCAATACGGCCGCCGGCAGAAGCATCTGGGGCAGCAAGCACCGCTTGTACGATCGCATGCTCGTGCGCGGGAACGTGGAAGCGGTGCAAAATCTTTTCACCAAAGGGACGATCGTGGTGGTGCCTACGCATTTCAGCAATCTGGACTCCATCCTCATCGGCTACGCGCTGGATACGTTCGCGGGGTTGCCGTCTTTTTCCTACGGAGCGGGCTTGAATTTGTACAATGCCGGTTTTGCCGCTTATTTTATGAATCGCCTGGGCGCTTATCGCGTGGATCGGCGCAAGAAAAACCCAATTTACCTGGAGACGTTGAAAATCATGTCCAACCTTTCGGTTCAGCGCGGCGTGAACAACCTCTTCTTTCCGGGTGGCACGCGCTCGCGCTCCGGCGAGTTGGAAACCAAGCTCAAAATGGGGTTGCTGGGCACAGTGGTGGAGGCGCAGCGTGCATTGTACGCCAAAGGCGAAGACACAAAGGTGTTCGTCGTTCCGTTGGTACTGAGTTATCACTTTGTGCTGGAAGCGCCTTTTCTCATTGAGCAGCATTTGCGCCAGATGGGCAAAGAGCGCTATTTCAAATCGAAAGATGACTTCAACAATGTCTGGAAAGTATTGCAATTTGCCTGGAAGTTTTTTTCCAAAAGCAATACCATCACCGTCTCCTTCGGGCAGCCGCTGGATGTGCTCGGCAATGCGGTGGATGCACAAGGCAGCAGCTTTGATAAATACGGCAACCCCATTGATGTCAAGGATTATTTTCTGTGGGAAGGACAAATCAAGCCCGACACCCAACGCGAAACGGAATATACCAAAATACTCGCGGATAAAATTGTGGAGCGTTACTACAAAGACAATATCGTGTTGTCCAGCCATTTGGTCTCTTTTGCCGCTTTTCAGGTTTTGCAACGCGAAAACGCCAAGCTTGACCTCTACGGCATTCTTCGCTTACCGACAGATGACTTCGTTTTTGCTGCCGAAACGATGCGCAGTGTCGTGAAACAGTTGCAAACGGCGCTTCAGGCGATGGAAAAAGCAGGCGAAGTGAAACTCTCCGAACAAATTAACTGGGCGGTGGAGGAACTAATAGCCGACGGCATCAGGCGACTGGGCAATTACCATTTGCAAAAACCACTGAAGTACAATAAAAATGGCGAAATTGTCAGTGAAAGTTTTAAACTGCTGTATTTTTACCACAACCGGCTGGAGAACTATGGACTACAGGACAAAATCCAGTGGAAAAGAGTAGCCGCCGAAGCAGAAAAAACTCCTGTTTAGCTAAAAGAGAGCGCTGTAACCTATGGAATCCTTCAAACAGCTTTTCCTTTCGGAAAGAAATATAATGATCGTCATTCTGATGAATGCGGCGGTGGTGTCTTTGATGTATTTTCCCGGGTATCGGAATAGTTTCACCCTGGAAATCCTGGATAACATCTTCCTATTGTATTTCATCGTGGAAGCATTACTGAAAATTTACCAACTCAAACCCCGGCAATATTTTGCTATCGGCTGGAACCGGTTCGATTTTGTCATTGTGGTCGGGAGCTTACCATCCCTTTTCGTCTATTTTCTACCGGTACCCAACACGTCTTTACTCATCATCCTACGTCTGTTTCGCCTGATTCGCCTCATCCGTTTTATTCGTTTTGTACCGGATCTGAACAAAGTCATGGCGGGCTTGGGCCGCGCCCTGAGAGCGTCCCTCTTTGTTTTGCTGGCATTGGTGGTACTCAATTTTCTGCTGGCAATATTTACCTGCCATTTTTACGCAGAGATTGCCCCGGAATATTTTGGCGATCCATTCATTTCTGCTTATTCTATCTTTCAGATGTTTACGGTGGAAGGCTGGAATGATATAGCAGGAGATGTTATTGAAAATACAGAAAGTCAACTCGTTATAGGAATTACTCGATTGTATTTTGTACTTGTTGTGCTATTGGGTGGTGTATTTGGTTTATCATTAGCCAATGCCGTTTTTGTGGATGAAATGACGATGGATAACAACCTCCTGTTGGAAGAAAAAATTGATCTTTTACAAAAAGAAATCGCAGAATTGAAAGATATGGTGCGAAGCCAATCGGCAAAACAATAAAAACATGAAAGCACTGGTTTTAGAAGCTATCCAATCTCCCTTCGTTTATAAAGAAGTACCGGATCCTGAACCGAAGCCCGGAGAAGTGGTCGTGCAATTGCGAGCCGCCGCACTCAATCGCCGCGACTTTTTCATCACCCAGGGGTTGTATCCGGGCATTCAGTTGCCCGCCATACTTGGCTCTGATGGTGCCGGCACTTGCGAAGGGCGCGAGGTTATCATCAATCCGAATATTGCCTGGGGCGAGGAGCCTGCTTACCAATCCAAAGAATATCGCATTCTGGGGTTACCCAAACCCGGCACTTTCGCCGAATACATAGCCGTAGAACGCGGCAAAATTATGAATAAGCCGGCGCATCTCACCTGGGAACAGGCAGCGGCCCTGCCTTTGGCGGGCATGACGGCGTACCGGTCTTTGTTTACCAAAGGCGGCCTGAAGGCTGGGCATAACGTGCTGGTCACCGGTGTCGGCGGCGGCGTGGCGCAGTTTGCTATGCAGTTTGCCGTGGCGGCGGGCGCGCAGGTTTTTGTTACCTCCGGCTCGGACGAAAAAATCGCCAAAGCGATACAACTGGGCGCAGCCGGGGGCGCGAATTACCGGCAGGAAGCGTGGGACAAACAACTGCTGGAACAAGCAAAGGGCTTTGATATCATCATCGACAGCGCCGGGGGCGACAGCTTTCCGCCTTTGCTGAAACTGTGCAATGCCGGAGCGCGCATCGTCATTTATGGCGGCACCCTGGGTAAGATTTCGCACGTTAGTCCGCAGATCATTTTCTGGAAACAACTGTCCATTCTCGGAAGCACGATGGCGACCGATGAGGAATTCAAAGCGATGGTCGAATTTGTAAACAAACACCAGATTGTACCGGCTATTGATAGCGTCTTTCCACTGGCGGAAGGCAACCGGGCGATTGAAAAAATTGCAAAAAGCGAACAATTCGGAAAAGTAGTGCTCCGCATCGGCGATTTTTAGTCGCTGTTGAATACCTTTTTAGTCACGAAATTATAGCAATGCAAAAGATCGGCTTACTTTCAGACACCCACGGTCATCTGGACGAACGCATCCTGGATTATTTCGCTGCGTGCGACGAAATCTGGCACGCGGGAGATATTGGCGGTCCGGAGGTAGCCGAAGCACTAGCCGCAGCAAAGCCCTTCCGGGCAGTTTACGGCAACATCGACGATGCCGAAATTCGCGCGCAGTATCCGCTGGATTTGCAATTTGAACTGGAAGGCGTTTCTGTTCTTATAACCCACATCGGCGGCTATCCCGGCAGATATACCAAAAGGGTGAAAGACCTACTGACGGAGGTTCGCCCCAAACTCTACATCTGCGGGCATTCGCATATTCTGAAAGTCTTACCCGACAAACAACTGCACCTGCTGCACATCAATCCCGGCGCCTGCGGCAATGAAGGTTTTCACAAAATCAAAACCATCGTCCGTTTTACGTTGGATGGAGGTAACATCAGAGACCTGGAAGTAATCGAACTGGGCAGGCGCGGCAATTTGTCATAAATAAATGTCTGATTAAAACTGCAAGACTAACCCCACCTGCGAGCCATCAAAATAAACAGAAGTGAGCATATCCTGCCAGACGCCGCTGCGCGTGTTGGTGTGCACAAAGTAAGTGACCAGATCAAAAGCAAACAGGAATCCACCCTGAAGAATAATCGATTTGCCAAAGCCTTCCAGGCGTTCCGGGTTCTTGGTGGCATTCTTCGATCGTTCGATGAGGTACAAACCACCGAGCATGTAGCCAACGTCCAATCCGGTATTCAGCAGCAGAATTTTTTCGATACTATTCTGCGCTTCAATGGTAGCGTACAAATCCAGACTCGAAGGGTCGGTTTTCACCGCATTGATGTAGCCCAGCGTGGCTAAGCCAAGATTCACCACGTTCCAGCCTGCATTCATCAGGTGAAAATTCTTGTCCACACCCTCGCGCTGACCCGCCAGCACCGACCCAACCGCGATATTGCCCACCGCCCAGCCACCGAGCACCAGCATGCTGACTCGTTGTTTTTGCAGGCGTTGCGCATTCAAATCGGTCAAATTGACATTTTGCGCCCAGGTTACCCAGGCAAAAGCGAGGAAGATATTAAAGAGTATCAGTTTTTTCATTCGAATTGCATTTTTATGATAACCAGGGTTTTCTGTGGATGTTGCGTTTAAGGATCGAATTTTTCCGCGTACCTGCTTTTTTTGAGAAACCGCCTGACATTTCCGCTGCACCACCAGCAACCTGGTCAAGAACTGGCGCAAACGACAATGTAAACCAATGGCAACACTGAACAACCCTTCATCGATGGCGTGCACCCCTCGGACATGGTGTATGGACTGAAGTTACGCTGCCGTTCCCAACAAATAACTTTTTTAAACCAAATCAATCCATTGTTTGTTTTATTTTCAAATATTTCTGAAACAAATGAAAAATTATGAAAAGTGTGATAACCTGTGACATGGAAGGTCGCATCGAAACATTTAGCAAGGGAGCCGAAGCGCTTTTTGGCTACCGGGCTGAAGAAGTGGTTGGCAAAGAGCGGGTATCTGTATTTTCGCCCGGCGAGATCGTTCTGCAAAACGTCCCCGTGTGGCTTTCTCAGGCGAGCAAAGAGGGAGAATACGTTACCAAAACGACTTTTGTGGATAAAAGCGGCAAGCCTTTCAGTGCGCGTATCCGCGTTACGCCCACTTTTGCCAACGGGAAGGCAAATGGACAAACGGGCTACTGCGGCGTCACGGAAAAAATTGACGAAGAGGTGCAGGTTCCCATCAAATGGCAAACCAAACTGATCAAAGCGCTGGCCATTACGCGTCTGCCTTTCATTTCGGCGGTCGTGATGCCCGCATTCATCGGAGGAGCTTACGCTTATCACTATCTGCTCGATACCCCGGCAGCTTTCAGTTGGTTGTACTTCACGCTCGCGGTGCTGGGCGTTATCCTGCTCCACCTGGGCAGCAACGTACTCAACGATTATTTTGATGTAAAAGACGGCACGGATGATGCCAACAACGATTATTTTCTTCAGTTTTCCGGCGGAAGCCGCGCCATAGAACTGGGACTAATTTCGCTGGAAGGCAGCAAACGCCTCGGCTGGGTACTGATAGCAGGCGCCGGGCTGATCGGTGTTTACCTGGCTTTTGCTACGGGGCTCCCGACGCTAATCATCGGATTATCCGGTCTGCTCATAGGCTATTTTTATACCGCACCGCCCGTGCGGCTGGTCGCCCGGCGAGGGCTGGGCGAGTTGGGCATTGCGCTTGCGTTTGGTCCATTGGTGACGGCCGGGGTCGTTTACGTGCTCACGCAACAAATGGATACGATGGCATTTCTCATCGGGCTTCCCGTGGGTTTATTGACGGCAAATATCCTGCTCATCAATGAATTTCCGGATGCAAAATCTGATGCAACAACCGGAAAAAACCACCTGGTCGTCACATTTGGCAAGCAAAAAAGCACCTACATCTACCTGGGAATTTTGCTGTCGGCATTCATCACCAACGTGGGAATTGTATATCTGTTGCCGGGTATCAATGTACCACTACTCATCGTTGGCACGCTTTCCGTCATCGGCGGAATGCTGATTTTCCGGCACATTCGCCAGTATTACGACAGCCGGGAGTTGGTTGTTTCCAACAAGCGAACAATCGCCCTGAGCGCTCTGACGGGGTTATTCACTGCCCTTGCGCTGATACTAGGCTGAGCCTGAAAAATGGAAGCCGAGGTGCATGACGAAACCTCGGCTTCAGAAATTTCCGTTAGACCGTACGGAAGCTCATTTCTGGATATGCAGAAAAAGATTGACGCC
>CAZFBU010000186.1:0-7241 GCA_964517175.1 uncultured Saprospiraceae bacterium | reverse complement strand
TAGGTGGACAATGTTATTTGTCAATTTGACAGGATTAATGCCGTAGGCATGACTATGTCACAAGATTGACAGGATGCTGTAAATCTTCGATTTATAGCATCTAAAATCCTGAAAATCCCGTGAATCCTGTCTATTCATTGACAATTTAATCTTGTCCGGGTACTTATCATCCGTGCGTTTTTGCAAAATCACGCATCACATCCACCAGTACCTGCACGCTCTCGATCGGCATGGCGTTGTACATCGATGCCCGGAAACCACCCACCGAGCGGTGTCCTTTCACACCCTCGCAACCCGCTGCCTTACAAGCTTCCAGGAATGGCGCTTCCAGATTTTTGTCCTTAATGGCAAACGTCGCATTCATCACCGAACGGTCAGCTTTATCCGTCACCACGCCGGTAAACAAAGGATTGGCGTCGATCTCATCGTACATCAGCTTGGCTTTTGCCTCATTGTGAGCCACCATAGCGCTCACGCCGCCATTTTTCTTCAGCCAGCGGAACGTCAGCATCGCGGCGTAGATCGGAAACACCGGCGGGGTGTTGAAAGAAGAGCCTTTGTCCGAATGTATTTGGTAGTTCAGCATAGAAGCCAATGGGCGCTTAACCTTGCCCAGCATATCCTTGCGCACGACGACCAGCGTCACGCCCGCCGGGCCAATGTTTTTCTGCGCACCCGCATAGAATAATCCGAAACGCTCGGCATCAATCGGTTTGCTCATAATGTCCGAAGACATATCCGCTATCAGGGGCACATTGGTTTCGGGTAATGCCTGGTATTGCGTACCGAAAATCGTGTTGTTGGTCGTTATGTGCAGGTACTTTGCATTCGCAGGAACCGTATATTCCTTCGGAATGTAGGTGTAGCCGTCTGCTTTCGAGGAAGCAACGACTTCAACATTGCCGTACAGTTTGGCTTCCTTGATCGCTTTCGCCGACCAGGAGCCGGTATCGACATAAGCGGCGGTTTCATCTTCATTCAGCAGGTTCATCGGCGCCATAAAGAACTGCGAGCTGGCCCCTCCGCTCAGGAACAAGACCGCAAAGTCGTCACTCAAGCCGATCAGTTCGCGCACCAGTTGCTCCGCTTCCTCCATTACCGCTTTGAAAGCCGCACTGCGGTGGGAAATCTCCAGGATAGACAAGCCCGACCCATTCAGGTCGAGCACGCCCTGGGCAGCCTCCTTCATTACTTCTTCGGGTAAAATTGCGGGTCCGGCACTAAAATTATGCTTTTTCATTCTATCTTTAATTGGTTAAAAATTCAATCTCAAAACTCCATTTCTATTCTTACAAAAGAAAACACACAAATTTAAATTATTCTCACTATTATCATCATTTCTTTGTCAATTCACCAAACGGAAAGATAAAAAAACAGGCGCAAAAAAATATACGCACGCTGGCACGTGTTTTGCAGGATTGAGCGCTGGATTGCGGCCAGCGGCTATCAGGAAAGGTCGCTGGGACTTACTTATTGCTTCGAACGCCCACGAATCCGGATTTTCTACCCGGCCCATCCTTCGCGGTCGAGGCTTCTGAAGTGAATGGCTTCCGCCAAATGCTCAATCTTGATATCCGGACTACCCGAAAGGTCGGCGGCGGTACGGGCTACCTTCAGAATGCGGTCGTAGGCGCGTGCGGAGAGTTGCAGCTTTTCCATCGCTTTTTTCACCAGCGTGAGCCCTGCCTGATTGATCTGGCAAACTTCGTGCACCATGCGGCTGGGCATTTGTGCATTGCAATAAATATTTTTCAAATCCTGAAAGCGCTCCACCTGAATTTCACGGGCTTTTGCTACGCGTTCGGCTATGTCGGCGCTGTTTTCGGTGCTCGGTATCTGGCTCGCCAGTTCGTCGTAGCTCACGGGCGTTACTTCCACGTGCAGGTCGATTCGGTCCAGCAGCGGGCCGGAAATCTTGCTCAGGTACTTTTTCACGACGCCCGGCCCGCAGACACACTCTTTATCCGGGTGGTTGTAATATCCGCAGGGGCAGGGGTTCATCGACGCCACCAGCATAAAACCGGCAGGATATTCTACGGTGCTTTTGGCGCGGGAGATGGTTACACAGCGCTCCTCCATTGGCTGGCGGAGCACTTCCAGCACGGTGCGTTTAAATTCCGGTAGCTCATCCAGAAACAATACCCCGTTGTGCGCCAGGGAAATCTCCCCGGGGCTTGGGTGTGTACCTCCGCCGACCAGCGCCACATCGCTGATGGTGTGGTGCGGCGAGCGGAACGGCCGGGTGGTAATGAGCGATGCTTCTGCCGGAAGAATGCCCGCTACCGAATGTATTTTGGTTGTTTCCAGCGCCTCGTGCAGGTTGAGGGATGGCAAAATGGTGGGCAGGCGGCGTGCCAGCATAGTTTTACCGGCGCCGGGCGGACCGATGAGAATGACATTATGCCCACCCGCAGCAGCGATTTCCAGCGCGCGTTTGATATTTTCCTGTCCTTTTACATCCGAAAAATCAACCGGGTAGTTGTTTTGCTGGTAAAAAAACTCCTCGCGTGTATCCACGACCACCGGTTGCATTTGCAAATCACCATTCAAAAAATCAGCAGCTTCGCGCAAATTTTCGATACCGTACACTTCCAGGTCGTTTACAATTGCGGCTTCCCGTGCGTTTTGCTTCGGCAGAATAATGCCCCGGTACTTTTCCTTGCGTGCCTGAATGGCGATGGGTAGCGCTCCTTTTATGGGGCGCAGGCTGCCATCGAGCGAAAGCTCGCCCATCATAATGAACTTCGACAATTGCTCGTCGTCGATTTGTCCGGTTGCTGCCAGGCAGCCAATGGCGATGGGCAGATCGTAAGCGGAGCCCTCCTTGCGAATATCCGCCGGAGCAAGATTGACGACGGTCTTCACGCGCTGCATTCGGAACCCCACGTTTTTGGTAGCGGCTTCAATGCGCTGGAAGCCCTCCTTCACGGCGTTGTCCGGCAGACCGACGAGGTAGTAAAATTGCTTTCCTGCCGCCACGTTGCCGCCGGTATTCACTTCTACGGTGATGGTCTGGGCATCAACGCCATGCACAGCGCTGGCAAATGTTTTTACGAGCATGATTATATCAAGGTTAGTCTCTCTTTTTGACGTAAAAAATGGTAAAATGTAACTTTTTTCAAAGAAAAAGGTGCTGAATTCGACAAATTCAACACCGGATACCTATCTTTTTAAGGTGTTACTTTAGTGGGCTTTATTCTTTTTCAGCGGATTTGGGCTGGTAGTTTTTATGGCTGTAATAATAATACTGATCGCAAAAAGTAGCCAATTCTTCTTGTTGTTGTTCATTCAAAAATGGCTTGATGTTCGCTCGTAGAGAGTCCATGCTGGCATAGCGCTCCACGCGAAAATCGATATATCTGATTGCAATTTTATCGGCGTATTTTTCAATTGCCGGAGAAATTTGCACGCGTTGCTCCGGTGTGGCATCTATTTTTTCAAAAAGGCTTTGCTTCAGTCCATCGGCGTAGCGCATATCGGCAACGCGGCTTATTTTTTGCTTGACCAGCAGGCGATTGGTATAAAAACCACCGACAAACCCGATACCAATCAAACTAATAATGGCTAATGCTATTTTGAATGTTTTCATAGGATATTTTGCTTAAAGCTTACTTGTATCCACCGGATTAATGATTTTTCCGTCTGGAATTGAATTCGGGTTCTAAAAATATTTTTGGTTCGGCTACTGGTTGCTCTGCTCTTGGAATTCGCTTTTCCTCTTGCATGGTAAAGGCATCTTCCGGCGTAAGATGTTGTACGCCAATAATTGCTTCACTGGAAAGATTACCTTCCCAGAAGTAAATCCCCAGCAAAGTACCAACGACAAACAGGATGCAGGCCGCTGCTACCTTCGGCGATAAGGAAATCAGATCGGACCAGAAGCCCGAACGCGGTGCGCTGTAAATTTTCTCCATCACCCGATTGGCAAAATGCTCGTCCCGTTCCACAATGGGGTGTACATCAGCCAGGCATGTCCGTATCCGGAGCAATTCCTCGCGTTCCTGCCGCAACTTTTCGGACGCATCCAGAGCTTCGTCCAGGCGCGTTTGTTCGGTGGGCGTCAGTTCATTATCCATTGCATACAGCAATAAATTCAGCTTATTTTTTTCCATAATACCTAAGAATTTAGAGCGAAAGCTTTTTCAAACGATGCTCCATTTTTTCAGAATATCTCTCATTTTTTCTTGTGCCCGCGCCAGGCGGGAAGCTACGGTACCTTGCGGCAACTGCAGCATTTCGGCTGTTTCTCTTACCGAGTAGCCCTCAACGAGGCGCAGTATGATCACAATGCGAAAATCCGGCTCCAGTTCTTTCAGGGCTTTCTGAATGGCATCGCGCATGTCGTGCCGCTCCGGATCTACGCAGGTATCGGCTTGCTCGGATTTTAATTCGTTGCCATGAAAAAAGGCAAGACGCATATACCGGTTTTCCCTTCGCTTGATCTCATTGAGCGACAGGTTAATTGCAATTCGGCTTAAGTATGTAGATAGGGCTGCTTCTCCTCTAAAATCGCCCAGCGAACGATAGAATCGAATGAAAACTTCCTGTGCCACATCATCCGCTTCGATGGTTTTGCCCAACATCCCGATGACAATAGAACGCACTTGATGCTCGTGCCTGTTCACTAGCAATCGGAACGCTGCATTATCGCCTTGCCTCGCTCGTTCCACAAGTTCTATGTCCGAAGGCGTCGAAAAGCTCTTCAATTATGTAATCTTTATTTTAGACATCTCAAATGCTTCGTTTTTCCCTTAGCACCATTTTTTTTTAAGAAAAACTGATTTTTTTTTGGCATTTATCTGACAATTTATTATAGCCTTATAATTGTCAATGGGGTTTGAGTTATGGGATTTTGTTGATTGATTAATTGTTGATTGCTAATTGTTGATTGTTAATTGTTGATTGTCCCGAAGGTTCGAGAGACTCTTACGGAGCATCTCGTCGGGACATTATCCATCAGCTTACTTGGTTTTTTTCTCTTTTTTTTCGGGCAATTCGTAAGAAATATCAAAATCATCCAGCACCATATCCAGAATACGATCATCCCCTTCGGCATAGCCCTCTTTCAATTTGTAGCCCCAGAGCCAGCCCACGGTGCTCCAGTAGGTAGCGGTCACGCCGCCTCGCAAGTCCTTGATCAAATCGTGCATGGGAACATCCAGTTCGCGTTCGATCATTTTAGTCAGTACGAAGCCCTGCGTTTTGGTCAGTTTCTTCAACTGGTCAGAAAAGTCTTCCTTCAGGTCTTGTTGCGTATGGCGGATGTACTTGCGCTGCTTTCGCTTTTTCTTCATCTCCTCGGTTTCGGAATTTACCTCCCGGTAGGTCTTGATCGCTTCCACGGCATAGGGATAGACCTTGACGGCGGCCCGCCGGTAGCGCATGTATTTTTTGTACTCCTCGTCGGTTTCAAATGAACGGGGTGAAGACACCGACACCCGATCCAAACTGGCAACGATAACCGTATCGCCGCATTCGTCAATGATAGCCGGATATATTTTGCCCCCCAGGCGCACCGACGTTTCCTGCTGTGCCTGTGCCATGCCCACCATGCTTATCCAAATAATAATCGGCAGTATTTTTTTCATAATTTCGGCTTTACAATCTTAAAGGTACAAGAAACGAGCAGAAATTGTTGAGATAAATGTCGGAAAATTAGCGCTTTTCGCATTTTTGCCTGATTTACAACTTTCGCTCCCGATTTATCAATTTAGCGCAAAATTGTAACAATTTCTGTTACGCGAGTGTTAAAATTTGTTATTTCAATCAAATGAGTATATCTGATATCCGCCATCAATTTTTAGAGCAGCTTCGCGACAGCATTCGGCGCGAGACATTCGGGAAGCTCACGCTGAGCAAACCCGGCGGCACGGACAAGAACCTCCGGAACGTATATGCCCGCCTCATTGACATCAAGGGCGAACCGACGCTCTCCTTTACCCTGCGCTATCCAACGAAGGATGTTACCAAAAACTACCCCGTTGCCGAAGGCATCGGCATCATCTCGCTGTGGCTGGGCAATGATTTTCTGAATGGCGATCTGTTTACCACCGAAGCGGATATTTTCATTCAATACAATAAAAAACGCAAGCCGCGCATGTTCACCAAACCGCCGAGTAATCTGGCAGTTACCTCCAAATCTCACGATAAAGAGAAGCAGCGCCTTATTCAAACCGAAGGCAATCCATACCTGCGGGCAATGGGCATCACCGGCGCCGATGAGCAGGTGCTCGCTGGCGGGCAGCGCAAATTTCGCCAGATCAATAAATACATCGAAATCATAGACGCGCTTTTGCAGCAAAAGTCACTTCCCGCCGATCCGCACATCGTGGACATGGGCTCGGGCAAAGGCTATCTCACCTTCGCACTTTACGATCACTTGCGGAATAACCTCCACCGGGAGCCGAAAATTATGGGCATTGAGCTGCGGGAGAATCTGGTCGATTTTTGTAATGAACTGGCGAAAGAAACCGGCTTTGACGGTTTGGAATTTGTCGCGCAGGACATCAACGAGTACGAGTCGGCGCGCATCGATGTGCTCATTGCGCTGCACGCCTGCGACATTGCAACCGACCTGGCAATCGCCAAAGGCATTAGAGCCGGTGCGGAAATCATTGTCGTAGCGCCCTGCTGCCATAAGCAAGTGCGCAAGCAAATGCACACCACCAACGCTATGCAGTCTGTTTTACAGCACGGCATCCTGGAGGAGCGGCAGGCAGAACTGCTCACCGATGGCATTCGCGCCCTGCTGCTGGAAGCGCACGGCTACCGCACGAAGGTCTTCGAATTCATCTCCACGGAGCACACCAGCAAGAACCTGATGATAACCGGCATCAGGAGCGATCCAAACCCGGAGGCACTGGCGCAGGTAGCTGCGATCAAAACGCAATTCGGCATCGGGTATCATTACCTGGAGAAGTTGCTGGGGGAATGAACGGAATTTTGATTTAGAAGATTTTAGGCTTCTGTTCGTGTTAGTTCCCTTCAACAAGTCGCCGGAATATAAATCTGGAGCATTTTCTAAAAAAATAAAAAAAGGTTTGACAAATCCAATTTAAGTTTATACATTTGCATCCGCTTTTCGACAGAGATCAGCAAGAGAAAAGAAAAAACACTTCCCAGCCGCTTAACCAGCGGAATATTTTTGAAAATATTTTGTCGGAATATTTGTTGGAAAAAAAATAGATTATATCTTTGCAATCCCTTCGGAAGAGAGGCGGAGAAGAGGCGTTTAGGAGAGT
>CAZFBU010000185.1:5790-7314 GCA_964517175.1 uncultured Saprospiraceae bacterium | reverse complement strand
AATTTAAAAGCAGTAATTGACAATTATCAATATTTTCATACCTTTGCGCATGGAAACACAAAAAATACCACAGGATAAAATTCTGGGCGAAGCGCTGACCTACGACGACGTCTTGCTCGCCCCGGCTTACTCAGAAGTCTTGCCCCGTGAAGTGGATACCACTTCGCTGCTCACAAGAGAAATAAGGTTGAATATTCCGGTTGTATCGGCGGCGATGGATACGGTGACCGATAGTCGGCTGGCGATTGCAATCGCGCGCCAGGGCGGCATTGGCATTATCCATAAAAACATGCCCATCGAGCGGCAGGCGGAGCAGGTTCGTTACGTGAAGCGCTCGGAAAGCGGCATGATCATCGATCCGGTGACGCTGGAAGTGGATGCCCGCGTAGGCGATGCACTGAAGCTGATGCAGCAGTTTAAGATTGGCGGGATTCCCATTGTGGATAAAGAACACAAGCTGATCGGCATTTTGACGAATCGCGACCTGCGTTTTGAGACGCGCTACGATCGGCCGATTACCGATTTGATGACCAGTGAAAACCTGGTAACCGCGCCGGCGGGTACGACGCTTCAGCAGGCGCAGGATATTCTGCAACGGCATAAAATTGAAAAATTGCCGGTAATCGATCAGAATAGAAAGCTGGTCGGATTGATCACCTACAAGGATATTATGAAGGTGCAAAATTATCCGAATTCCTGCAAAGATACCTTTGGTCGCCTGGTGGTCGGTGGGGCGGTTGGTGTCACGCGCGATATGTTTGATCGGGTTGAGGCGTTGATGAAAGTTGGTGTGGACGTCATTTGCGTGGATACGGCGCACGGGCACTCGATGGGCGTTCTGAACGGCATTCGGGAAATCAAGAAAAAATTCCCGGATTTGCAGGTGATCGGCGGTAATGTTGCTACCGCTGGCGGTGCGCAAGCACTTGTGGAAGCTGGCGTCGATGGCGTGAAAGTCGGGGTTGGTCCTGGTAGTATTTGCACCACCCGTGTGGTTGCGGGCGTTGGCGTACCGCAACTGACAGCTATTATGCAGTCGGCGCAGGGCATCAAAGGTTCGGGCGTGCCGATCATTGGCGACGGCGGCATTCGCTACACGGGCGATATTGTCAAAGCCATTGCCGCCGGGGCAAGCACCATCATGGCAGGTAGCCTGTTTGCCGGTGTTGAAGAAGCGCCGGGCGAGACGATCATCTACGAAGGTCGGAAATTCAAGGTGTATCGCGGTATGGGTTCGCTGGGTGCGATGCAGCAAGGCTCCAAAGATCGCTACTTCCAGGATGTGGAAGACGATATTAAAAAACTGGTGCCGGAAGGTATCGAAGGGCGTATTCCATACAAAGGCACGCTGGCGGAAGTGATGGTGCAGTACATTGGCGGTTTGCGTGCGGGCATGGGCTATTGCGGCGCGGGCACGATCGAGGAATTGCAAAATGCACAATTTGTGAAGATCACTAATTCCGGCATTCGCGAGAGCCATCCGCATAATATCACCATTACCAAAGAAGCGCCGAATTATTCGAG
>CAZFBU010000185.1:2220-5690 GCA_964517175.1 uncultured Saprospiraceae bacterium | reverse complement strand
ATGAAACTGCAAACCGATTTTTACCAGCGGGAGGATGTGGTGCAAATTGCCAAAGATTTGTTGGGGAAGCATCTGGTGACGGAATTTGACGGGCAGCGCACCGTCGGCAAAATTGTGGAAACCGAAGCTTACCGCGCTCCGGAGGATAAAGCCAGCCACGCTTACAATTTCCGGCGTACCGGCCGCACAGAGATCATGTACGCGCCGGGCGGAACGGCTTACGTTTATTTGATCTATGGCATTCATCATTTGTTCAACGTGGTAACGAATGTTGAGGGAATCCCGCACGCGGTGCTGATTCGCGCCATTGAGCCGGTTGAAAATATGGATTTGATGCGGCGGCGGCGGGGTATGGATTCGGAAAAGCCACAATTAACCGCCGGTCCGGGCGTTTTATCGAAAGCGCTGGGTATCAAAGTGGAGCATACCGGGCTTAGGCTGACTACCGAGGGCAGCCCGATTTGGATAGAAAAGGGGCGCGAAGTTGTTGCCGGTCAGGACATTATCGCCAGCCCCAGGGTCGGCATCGGCTATGCGGAAGAGTGGGCGGATGTGCCGTGGCGTTTTCGGGTGCGTAGCTCCCGGTGGACGAGCAAAGCGAAATAACAAGTTCAAAATGAAATATTTAGCCTTTATACTGTTTCTGTTACTATTAGGATTTTCAGGCAAAGCACAGGATGAAAGCCTTCGCAATTATGACTTTATATATCAACCCAATATCAAATCGGTCCGATTTCACATTGACGGTTTGCTGACCAGCCAGCCCATTCTGGATATATCTTCCAATACGCCTTTGTTGCTTTATTTTGATGATCTGGACGCCGATGTGAAAAATTACACCTACACGGTTGTGCATTGCGACATTAACTGGCAGCCGTCCAACCTGACGGAAATGGAATATATTAATGGCTTTATCGAAGATCGGATCGAGGATTTCCAGTTTTCATTCAAAACAGTAACACCTTACACCCACTACTGGCTGGAGTTACCCAATCGCAATATGTCTTTTACCAAATCCGGCAATTATCTGCTCAAGGTTTATGATACGGAAAACGACAAGAAACTGGTCATCACGCGACGCTTCGTCGTGGTGGAGCCAATCGTGCGCGTGACACCCCAGATGGTGCGCCCCAACGCCGTTAGTAAAATGCGAACGCACCAGGAACTGGACTTCGTAGTGGATTTTCAGCAACTGAACGTGCGCAGCCCCCAGCAGGAGGTTCGCGCCGTCGTGATGCAAAACGGACGCTGGGACAACGCCGTGTACAACATTGCACCTTTTTTTATCCGGGGAACGCAACTGGTTTTTGATTATCAGGACAAGGTCGTTTTTCCGGCGGGCAAAGAATTTCGATTTATCGATCTGCGTACCCTTCGCGTGCGCACGGAGGGAATTGCATCTATCGATCAATACACCAATGCCTTCGATGTGACGCTCTACAAAGATGAAAAGCGGCTCAAAGAAGTATTTTTGAACCGGCGCGACCTGAACGGGCAGTTCATCATCGAAACATTCGACCAGCAGGATTTCAACCTCTCCGGCAACTACGCCGATGTGCTCTTCACACTTTACAGCCCCGAGCCTTACTATGACCACGATGTCTATCTTTTTGGACAACTGACCGACTGGCAGGCAAGCGAAAGGTTCAAAATGAAATACAATCCGGCTGTAAATGGCTACGTGCTCAAAACGCCACTCAAACAAGGATTTTATGACTATGCCTACGCCGTTGTGCCCCGCGAAGGGGAGAACCCGGCACCCGATATGACGGAAATTGAAGGCAGTTGGTACGAAACGGAGAACACATACACTGTGCTGATTTATTTTCGACCTTTCGGCGGACGATACGACCGGCTGGTGGGGCTGGCTTCCGTCACGTCCACCTTCTAGCCGATCTTTTCATCGCACGATACTATTTTTTTACTTCCAAAGCTTCGCATTTTTCCGCTCGAAATAGGGGTATTTATCCAATTTAATCCTCCTTTCATAGAAATAATTCGGCTAGTTGTCGGAGTCTCATTTCTTTTGTAATGTTAAAAAAAACTACAAGCCTTATGTCTGGAAAATTAACTTTTATCACCCTGCTCTTAACTTTTTTTCTGGGTAGCGCTTTGGCACAGGAAACCTGGTCGTTGCAACAATGCGTTACTTACGCGCAGCAAAACAATTTGCAAGTGAAACAAGCACAGGCGACGATCCAGTCCAACGAACTGACGCTGAAGCAAAACCAGTTCAACCGCCTGCCCAACTTGAATGCCAATGCCAACTATGGTAACAACTTTGGTCTTTCGATCAACCCGCTGACCAACACCCTCACGACTGTGAGTATCGGCTTCAACAGTATTGGCGTAAGCGCCGGCATGACGGTATTCGCAGGAAATCAAATCAACAACAACATCAAGCAGAGCAAGATGCTGCTGGAAGCAGCCCAACTGGATGCTGCGGATACCGAAAACACACTGGCATTGAATGTTGCTACTTCCTACCTTAATATTTTGCTGGGCATGGAACAACTGGAAAATGCCCAGAAACAACTGGAACTTTCGCAGACGCAGTTGGACCAGATTAACCGGCTCATCCGCGCCGGCGCGCGCCCGGAAAATGAGCGCTTTGATTTGCTGGCACAAATCGCCCGCAACGAACAAACCATCATTGATGCGGAAAATACGATTGCGCTCAATTACCTGAGCATCAAGCAATTAATGAACATCGACCCGGCCGTTGAGCTACAGATCGAGCGACCGGAAGTGAACATTCCGACACAAGACCCCGACAATTTTGTGCTCAATGAGGTGTACGTTGCCGCGCTGGGCACACAGCCCCAGATCAGAGCCAATGACCTGCGCATGGAAGGCGCCGAGGTTGGTATCGATATTGCCCGGGGCAATTATTTTCCTACCGTTACCTTGTTTGGTAATCTCGATACGCGATATTCTTCCCAGGGGCAGCAGCTAACCGGAGAAACCAGGCTGGTGGAACAGCGGGCGGATGTGCTCATCAACGGAGAACCGTCGGTCATCACGCAGCAGGTGCCGCAACCCATCACCGAAAAAGCGCCTTATTTCGATCAATTGAACAATAACTTTGGACAGAGTTTTGGTGTTAGTTTGAGAGTTCCGGTTTTTAATAATTTACAAAATCGCATCGGCGTACAGCGTGCCCGACTGAACGTCATCACGACGGAAGTACAAAACGACCAGGCGCGGCAACAACTGAAAACCAATATTCAGCAGGCGATCGCCAATGCCCGCGCTGCCAAGCGTTTGTATGCTGCCGCCGAGCGTTCAGTAGAAGCCGCCCAGATCGCATTTGACAACGCACAGAAGCAGTTTGAACTGGGTGCGATCAACACTTTTGATTACACGATATCAAGAAATAATCTGGATCAAGCGCAAATTAGTCTCATCCAGGCAAAATATCAGTTGTTCTTCAATACCAAGGTAGTCGATTTTTATCTTGGCAGACCGAT
>CAZFBU010000185.1:0-2120 GCA_964517175.1 uncultured Saprospiraceae bacterium | reverse complement strand
GATTGATTATTGAGAAAAACATTCAAATTCAACAATAAAATGGCAAAACAAAAACGTAATAACTGGCTTTTAATCGGGTTGGTAGGGGTAATCGCTCTGCTAATTGCTGTTGCAATCATTACACAACAAAACAAACCGAAGGGTGAGGAAGTCGAAGTGGAAAAAGTAACCCGTCGTACGATTACAGAGAAAGTGGCGGCGAGCGGAAAGATATTTCCGCAGACAGAGATCAAAATAAGCTCGGATGTTTCCGGGGAAATCGTGGAGTTGTACATAGAGGAAGGCGATTCGATCATAGCCGGTCAACTGCTTGCCAAAATTGACCCGGAGACAGTGCAATCGCAGGTGGAGCGCGGACAGGCCAGCGTGAGCACCTCCAGAGCACAACTCGCCAACTCGCTTGCACAAATCGAACAACTCAAGGCGCAGCGTGAAAATACAGAAGCCCAGCTTGTCAATGCTCGGGAAATTCACAAACGCAACGAGCAGTTGAAAAAAGAAGGCGTCATTTCGGATGCCGATTATGACCAATCGCTATCCAACCTGAAGGCATTGGAAGCAAACTTGCGTTCGGCGGAAGCCAGCATCAAAGCCGCACAGCAAAGTGCAGAGGCATCCCGATTTCAGGTGCAGAGCGCTCAGGCTTCGCTCCGAGAGTTGCAGACGAGCCTGCGCCGAACTTCCATTTATGCGCCGGCGAGCGGCATTGTATCGCAGTTGAGCGTTGAGCAAGGCGAGCGCGTGGTGGGTACCATCCAGATGACGGGTACCGAACTGATGCGCATTGCCAACCTCAATGCTATGGAAGTGCGCGTGGACGTGAGTGAAAATGATATTCCGCGCGTCACCATCGGCGATCTCGTAGAAATTGAAGTAGATGCTTACATCGGCAGAATTTTTGAGGGGCGCGTCACGCAGATTGCCCGCTCGGCTACCGGTATCGGTACAACAGCTTCGCTGACCAGCGACCAGGTGACCAACTTCGAGGTACGTATCAGTATTGAACCCAACTCTTATCGCGATTTAATCACGCCAAACAAGCCCTATCCCTTCCTGCCGGGCATGTCTGCTTCGGTAGAGATCAATACCCAATCTATGGAAAACGTTTTGAGTGTGCCTATTCAGGCCGTGACGACCCGCGAGCGCGAAGAAAACAAGGAGGGTATAGCCAGTGATGATGATACCGAAAAGGAAGAAGGACAAGCCGTAGCCACCTCTGCTGTCGTCACGGGCGATAGCGATCTGATGGAAGTTGTGTTTGTGGTAAAATCAGATGACAAAGTGGAGGTTATTGAGGTAAAAACGGGTATTCAGGATGACCGATACATCCATGTTACTTCCGGGCTGCAGGAAGGGCAGGAAATTGTCGTTGGACCCTACACCGCCGTATCGCGCAAACTGAAAGATGGTGATACCATTCAACGAATGAAAGAGGACAAGAATGAAAAGTCCTCTGATCAGTAACCGGACTTCCGGAAAGTAGTAAATTATCTTTTCCAGATATAAATACGATGTTCAGGTGTGTAAAAGCGCCTGAACATTTCTATTATAAGACGTTTTTTTGGATTTCTGCCCGGTGAGAATTCACTTCTCTAAAGCCATTTTATTAGGTTTGAACACATTGAAAATAGTCTCATT
Source organism: uncultured Saprospiraceae bacterium (assembly GCA_964517175.1). Classification (GTDB taxonomy): domain Bacteria; phylum Bacteroidota; class Bacteroidia; order Chitinophagales; family Saprospiraceae; genus JADJNW01. The sequence continues at coordinate 482 of CAZFBU010000185.1, read as the reverse complement.
TGTACCTAAAGTTAGGTGCAATCCTGCCAATTTTAGGTATTTAAAAATTACCCATATTGCGGTATTTTCCAGGAGGCGAAGAGTTTTTACCTTTACGCTAAATTAGATTTTGTCTAAATAAACTTAATTCAAAAAATGAAACGCACACTACTTTTTATAAGTTTAAGCCTTTTGATGGCTAATTTGATGGCGCAGACCGGCATCGTCTTTGGCACTATCTCAAATAGCGAGGGAGCACCGATAGAGTTTGTCAATGTAAGCTTTGAAGGCACTACAAAAGGAGGGACTACTGACAAGGAAGGGAAATTCAGAATCGAAAACGTAACATCGGGCGAATACACCATCGTAGCTTCTTCGATTGGTTACGAAACCGCACGCAAATCAATTTCCATTTCATCCGGACAAACCTTAGAATTGAATTTTCAACTATCAGAGAATGATGTTGAGTTACAAACCGTAGAAATTACGGGCAGGCGAGCTAT
>CAZFBU010000184.1:5774-7347 GCA_964517175.1 uncultured Saprospiraceae bacterium | reverse complement strand
TTCAACAACTTCGACTGCTTATCAATCGACTCTTTGTGAATCGCCTTGAAAACATCGTACACAAAATCCTTCGTCAGCCCCTTCGCCGTGCCTTTCGCCACGCTCCGATCCAGGATTTCGCCCCAGCGATCCGGCTGCAAAATGGCAATGTTATTTTGTTTTTTGTATTCGCCAATACTTTCGGACAGCTTCATCCGCGCTTCCAGCAGGTTCAATAAATCGTCATCGATCTCGTCGATCTGGTGGCGCAGATGCTCCAAAGTATCCAAAAATGAGGCATCGTAGGTTTGTTTGCGCACTTTCAGGTTGGCAACTAATTCCTGGAATTGTACCGGCGTAATTTGCTGTGCCGCATCGCTCCAGGCATCATCCGGCGTCGGGTGCACCTCGGTCATAATACCGTCGAAGTTCAAATCCAATGCCTTTTGGGCAACATCCAATAACGTATCACGACGACCACAGATGTGGCTATTGTCGCACAAAATTTGAATATTGGGGAACTCCCGCTTCAATTCGATGGGAATCTGCCAGCGCGGTACGTTGCGGTATTTCGATTCGCCATGGTGGGAAAATCCACGATGGATCACGCCGATTTTGGTAATGCCCGCCTTGTAAATCCGCTCGATCGCGCCCATCCACAGCGCCAGGTCCGGGTTGATCGGGTTTTTGATAAAGACCGGAATATCCGTGCCCCGCAGCGCATCCGCCACTTCCTGCACCGAGAAGGGATTCACCGTAGTACGCGCGCCCAGCCACAGCACGTCAATGCCGTACTTCAGCGCCTCGAACACGTGCTCGGTCTTCGCCACCTCCGTCGTCACCCGCAAGCCGGTTTCTTCCTTCACGCGCTTCAGCCAAGCCAAGCCAGGCACGCCAACACCCTCGAAAGAGCCCGGACGCGTGCGCGGCTTCCAGATGCCCGCCCGAAATAAATCTATGTCTTGTTTTGCCAGTTCGCGCGCCGTCTGAAGCACCTGCTCCTCCGTCTCCGCGCTGCAAGGCCCCGCAATGATGAACGGGCGCTTACTCGAAATGGGTTGAAAATTCATCTCCATGGTCGTATTTTTTTCAGTTTTTATAGTTAATATTTTTCAGTTTGAAATTTTGCGGTTTAATGATTTGGGCACGTTCCGGGCTATCCGCTCTTACCTCCCTGCGGTCGGTACCGCTTCTATCCCGCGTGCACTGCTCGTTGTTATGTCTATACCTCATTTTCTTGCGTTTTCAAAATAGCTCCACTTTTCAAAATCCTCCATTACAACACCTAAAACGCTATGTGCCTATGTGTTTTAATCAACTAACTCTTCACTTCCACGCCCTTAGCCTCCAAAATCCGCCGAATCTCATTCGCCTCCACGATCAAATCATAAAACCGCTCAAAATCCTGTTTGATCAACAGCGTTCTGAATCTTGATAATTGGTTGATATGCTCATCCAGCACGTCGAGTACATTGTCGCGGTTTTGCCGGAAGATCGGCGTCCACATGTCCGGGGAGCTTTTCGCCAGGCGCACCGTCGAACCAAAGCCCCCGCTCGCCAGCTCGAAAATGCGCTTCTCGTCCTGCTCTTTTTC
>CAZFBU010000184.1:0-5674 GCA_964517175.1 uncultured Saprospiraceae bacterium | reverse complement strand
TATGATACAACTGATTCCGACTGATTGAAAGATCATAATTATCAGTCAGATCAGTGTGCTATATTTTGTAATGCTAATTTTGTTTGTTTCACATTTTTAATTCTCCGAATCGCTTCATCCAACACCGCTCCATCGCTGCACAAGGAAATCCGAATGTAGCCGTCGCCCTGCGAGCCAAAAATACCGCCCGGCGTGAGGAACACATGCGCGTTGTACAGCACTTCATCCGAGAGTTCGTAGCCATCGCGATACGCCGCAGGCACGCGTGCCCAGACGAACATGCCCACCTGGTCGATCGGGTAAACGCATTCCAGCATGTCCAGCAATTCAAACACTTTACCGCGCCGCTCGCGATATACCGCATTCAGCGAATCGTACCAGTCTTTCGGCTGCGCCAGCGCCCGCACCGCCGCCATTTGTGCCGGTTTGAACATCCCGGAATCCATATTGCTCTTGAAGCGCAGCACATCCTGCAAAAACTCCTTGCGCCCTGCCAGCATACCAATGCGCCAGCCCGCCATGTTGTGCGATTTGCTCAATGAATTCAACTCCAGGGCAACGTCCTTCGCGCCGGGTACGCTCAGAATACTAGTTGGATTCTCATTCAAAATGAAGGAATACGGATTGTCATTGACAATCAGAATATTATAAGCCTTTGCAAAAGCGATCAGTTCCGTAAAAAATGCCTCCGTCGCCTGCGAGCCCGTTGGCATGTGCGGATAATTCACCCACATAATTTTTACTCGACTAAAATCTTGCTGCGCCAGCACTTGCAAGTCTGGTAGCCAACCATTTTCTTCGCTTAGTTCATACTCGATGACCGTTGCACCCGCTAGCTTTGAAGCTGATCGGTAAGTCGGATAACCCGGATTTGGCACGAGCACTTCGTCGCCCTCTTCCAGATACGTCATCGAAATGTGCATGATGCCTTCCTTTGAGCCGATCAGTGGCAGAATTTCTGTATTGGCATCCAGCGAAACACCGTACCATTGCTGATACCAAGTTGCAAAAGCTTGCCGCAACTCTGGCACGCCAACGTAGCTCTGGTAAGCGTGGTTGTTTCGTTCTCTACTTTGCAAAACCAGTTCGTCTATTGTTTCCTGCGCGGGCGGCAAATCCGGGCTACCAATGCCCAGGTTCAGTACGTCTTTTCCTTCGGCGCGCATTTGAGCGATCTCCCGCAATTTCTTCGAGAAGTAGTACTCCTGTATGCTTTCCAGTCGTCTTGCAGTTTTAATATTTATCATGTTTTGACGGTTTAACGGTGTATCGGTATTTCAGTTTACAATTTGATATTTACTTTACCGAATGTTTAAATACTAACTAATATCTGTAATTGAAATGATCTTTCCATTTTCAAAACCGAAAATCGATGTGCCTTTCAACAGCAATCGTTCTCCTTTTTTCATGCCATTTGGCAAATCCATAGCGACCACAGCTTCGTAATCGACATGGATTTCCACAGCATCCGCATTGAATATGATTTGTTGAATTTTTTGTTGCCGCTCTTCAAAAAGTTGCATTGCCTGTTCCGCTTGTTGCAGAAAAGCATCCAACCCTTTGATATGCATATTGACTTCACCATTAGCAATGTTTTTGAACTCAATCGTTTCAGCCAGATTCTCCGTCATCGCTCCAATATCAAAAGCATTGTAAGCAGCAATATATTTTTCGATAAGTTGTTGTTGTATTTCATTATTCATATTACTCAAAATGTTTACCTTGTTTATAAATGCCTAAAACCTGCAAATCGTGGGTGATCGGTCGGATTGCTTCAATTGCCTGCTCGTAGGTCAGATCGTCGCTGTTCATCACAAAATCTAGAAAGAAGCGATACTCCCAGGGCTTGCCAACGATTGGCGCGGACTGAATCTTGGTCAGATTCACCTGATAAGCCGCCAACACCGCCAGCACTTTGTGCAAACTACCGGAGGTGTGATCGGTAGCAAAGCAAAGTGAAACCTTGTCTGCACCATCAGGTATTCTGCCGTAGGTTTTGGGCTCGATCAGCAAAAATCGCGTGTAATTCTGCTTGTTGGTTTCGATGCTGGCCGCCATGATTTCCATCTCGTACATTTCCGCCGCGAGGGTGCTGGCAATGGCGCCAATACCCATTAGATTATTTTCCAGAATGTTCTTGGCGCTCAGTGCCGTATCTTCTGATTCTACGAGTCGGATATTTGGATATTGTCGAAAAAACTCGCGGCACTGCTCAATTGCCATCGGATGCGAGCGCACCTCGGTCAAGTCTTCGATGCGCTGCCCCGGCAACGCCAGCAAATTCTGCTTGATGCGCAGGAAAACTTCCCCGAAAATTTGCAGGTTGGAATTGAAAAGCAATAGATAATTGAAGAGAATCGACCCGGCGAGCGTGTTTTCAATTGCCATGATAGCAACATCCGTATCTTGCTGTTTTTCAACTTTATCCATCATTTCCGGAAAGGTCAACGCCGGAACAATTTGTATGGATTGCTGTCCAAACCAATGCCGCGCGGCGATCTCGTGAAATGCGCCCGCGCCTCCCTGAATGCATACTTTCACGGTAATACTGGATGAGGATTCAATCCCCGATTCGGTCGTCTCTGTTTGTATCATTGTTTTGATCTTGTAACGCTGACCTTTGGTCGGCGTTGGGTACGCGCGCCGGTTGAAACCAGCGCTACAATAAAAAAGTCCCGGCTATGCGGGACTTCCTGTATTTCAAATTATTACAAATACGATCTGTCCCTTATGGTTTACCATAAAAGTAATACCAATAGAAAAAAAAGCTTGCTTGCGCTTGGTTAGGCATTGTATGTTGTATTTGGTCTTATTTCGCTTCGATATGCCCTAAAATGAAGAAAGCCCCGCTGAGCAGGACTTCCAATTTATCTTTTCACACGTTGAACAAGAAATCGGTTGTCCCTTTATGACTGCGCATAAAAGTAAAAACCAAAATAAAAATACCACTTGTTCGTGTGTTGTGACATATCAAAACATTGATTTTTTGGCGGAAATTTTGGAAAGCTATTTTTGAATGAGCCATTGATATGATAGTTCATAACCTCTTTCCAATCTGTTATTTTTCTATTTTTTCAATGGCAAAATATCTTGACAAAATTTTTATCCGCCAGCCAATTAGTTGCAAATGTAACTATCTATTTGCTACCATGCAACGGTAAGGTCATTCTTTTTTTCAAAAAATGCAAACTTTAAGACTTCTGAATTTTGCGTACAATCGTTCGTTTGCCTTGTGTTATTTGCAAAAAATAGGTTCCAACTGGATGAGATTGCACATCAATTGTTTGCACAAACCCCATCCCGACACTCGACTGCCATGTTTGCAGATTGCGCCCCGACGCATCGAGCAAGCGAAATTGAAAATTAGCTGGTTCTTCCACATCCATTGCTATCCGAACCCAATCGCCCGCTGGATTTGGTGAAATCACCAAGCGTTCGATTTGCAAATCTTCCAGCGTAGCAGTCGCATTCGCATCGGTTATCCGGTAGATATTGCCGGAAGAAATGCCTGCCACAAATAACTCGCCCGTCCCGCTTTCGCCAAACGCAACGAGGTCATTGTCAACCCAGTCGAGCAATTCTTCATTATTCCAGCCACCGTTCCCATCGGGGCGCAGCGACCAGATCCGACCATTGCAGAAGTCAGCATAGACATAAGCCCCCTGCAGCGCAGGGTAAGCACTGCCCCGATAGACAAACCCGCCGGTAACGGAGCCGCCACAGAAATTGCCCACGTGCGCGTAGGTATGCACGGGGAAGGTCAGCTCACTTGCTGCAGGACAGTTATTGGTATTAAATGTAACATCGCCTTCGTAGCAGCGCCAGCCATAGTTTTGCCCGCCCGCGCAATTGGCAGGTTGGAAGTTAATTTCCTCAAATTGCCCTTGGCCGACATCGCCGATCCACAGATCGCCGGTTTGTCGATCAAAACTGAAACGCCAGGGATTGCGAACGCCCAGTGCCCAGATTTCGGGTAGAATATCATCCAAGTCTGCGAAAGGGTTATCCGCCGGAATCTGGTAAGGATTACCTTTGTCCACGTCGATGCGCAAGATTTTTCCGAGTAAAGTCAAGCGCGTTTGCGAACGATTTTGCGGGTCGTTGCCGGAACCGCCATCGCCCAAGCCGATGTACAAGTAGCCATTGGGCCCAAAAGCCAAGTCGCCGCCGTTGTGATTAGAAAAAGGTTGGTCAACGCTAAGTATTTTCAATTCACTATTTGGATCCGCAATATTGGGATCGCTTTCGCTAACTTTGAACCGAGAAATTTGTGTGTTGCCACTGTTATCGGTGTAGTTGACGTAGAAAAAGCCATTCTCCGCATAGTTCGGATGAAAAGCCAAACCCAGCAAGCCGCGCTCACTCTCTGCAGATCGCACCCGGTCGTCAATGTCTAAAAAAGGCTGCGGTAATCGTTGCCCATCCGCATCCAAAATGTGAATAACGCCTCGCTTTTCGACAATAAATAATCGCGCATCGCCAGCATTGGCAATGTCTACCGGTTGACTGAAACCCGACGCAAACGGATCCAGTTCCAACTGGATTTGCGCGTGCAAAAAACCAACAGAAATCAGCAGAAAAGAAAGAAAGATCAAACGTATCATAGGGAAATCGGTTTTGGTTGTTAAATTTGAAAGTCCGAAAATGCTTTTTTGGTTTAAAAAAGAAAGTAGATTTGTCAAAAAAGTGCTAAATCTTTTGAATACCTTATTTTTGCGGGACAAAAATCTGTCTATCATGCGTCAAATGTTCTTTACGCTGCTTTTTGCCAGCCTCTTCATCGGGGCAAATGCCCAGATTATTCAAAAATCGAACGTCTTTGTATTCGATCTTACCCGGCAAAATGATACTACGTATCAGCTTACTAAACCGAGATACGTCACCGATTTTAATGCAAATGGCTATAATAATCACCCTGCATTTTTCAACAATAATGAATTGTGTCTATCGGTGCAAATGCCTGGCGATGAGCAGCCGGAACTCTATCTTTTCGACCTGGAAAAAAAGACCAAAACGCGTCTGACACAAACCCGCGAAGGCGAATATTCTCCCTTTCCCATTGGCGATGGCTTTCGCTTTTCCGCCGTGCGCCAAACTTACGGCAGAACCGATACGACGCTTCGCGTTTGGGAATTTCCGCTCGACCGACTCAACGACGGCCGCCCGATTTTTAAATATTACAGCAACATTGGTTATTATTATTGGCTGAACAGCGTTCAAATGGCGGTCTTCCTGGTTGGTAATCCGAACCAACTGGCCATTGCCGATACGCGCGATGATAAGCTTACGCCGGTAGCCACCAGCGTGGGTCGTTGCTTCCGCAAATTGCCGAACGGAAATCTCGCTTTTGTATCAAAAAGCAGCTTCAACAACTGGGAACTCAAGCAGAAAAAACTCTACGGCGGTGGCAACACAGAACCGGAAGTGATTGCCGAAACCGTTCCGGGTGCGGAGGATTTTGTCGTGCTGCCGGATGGCTCTTTCATCATGGGCAAAAGCAACCGCCTGTTCCGCCTCGATCCGCGCGCCCGCAAGGTAGAATGGCGCGAAATTGCCAATCTGCGTTTGTACAATATCAACAACATCACGCGCCTGGCAATTAGTGATGATCTGAAAATTGCGATTGTAGCGGAGTAGGGGAGTTGTAGGGGTGAAAGGTTTAAGAGTTGATTTT
>CAZFBU010000183.1:0-7486 GCA_964517175.1 uncultured Saprospiraceae bacterium | reverse complement strand
TGGCTGGGGTGAAAACATTAGCTAAATCACATTTTTTCACTTAAAAGAACACGGATTTACGCTTTATCTTATGCAATCAAAATCATTTTGGGGTAACTTGATCTTTGCCAAGCATCACTTCTTCGAAGTTCCCAACTGATTCCTGATTGCCTCCAGTTTTGTTTGCAGGGCAGCGCGCCGTTCGGTGGCTTTTTGTAGTGTCTGCTGCGTTTCTTCCAGCTTTTCAGCCAGTTTTTCATTCTCTTTTTGCAGCTTTTCGATGGCTTTTTCATTTTTGGCAATGTCTTTCTGATAATCGGACTGGTCTTTTTCCAGAGATTTGACCTGATCTTTGGCTTCGTCAAACGCTTGCTGGTAATAATTAGGTAAATAGCCGTCTATGAATTTGCCGACCATTTCCTTCATTGCCTGAAAACTGGCATTGTCATTCGCCTGGCTGACCGGAATATCGTAGCCGAGGGCCGCAAAAACCGACATTTCCGTGAGTTCATCGGCGGTCACTATTTTGGCGAAGAAATCCATCTCTTTATCGGAGATACTGGAAATCAATATTTTATCGGCAGTCAGCACGTCTTTATTGGTCAAAAAACCAATGCCTTTTAAGTTGACGTTGTACTGGTTTTTCATAAAATCTGCCAGTTCTTTTTTCACGGCTTTGGCATCCGGCTCCAGGCGTACGATTACTGCCGGATAAGTCTTGCTGCCATAGATTACCTCTCCGGTTTGCATAGAAAACTCCTGTGCACGAATGGTTTGAACGCCAATGAGGAGCAGTGCGATGATAAATATTTTTAATAAGTTGCTCATTGAAATCTGTTTTTATATAAAACGTCGGACCGCAGGCGCGTGTTCAATTTCATAGGCAAGTCAGAACATACTCACGTAGCCAAAATGCACTTTCGGCGTCCCGAAATCAACAGGCGTTCCCTGGCGTGTGCCGTAGGCGAGGCTCACGCCGAACAAGCCCGCGCGCGTCTCGAAGGTGATACCGGCACCAAAGCCGTAAGGATTGAAACGATCGCGCTGCTCGACCGTGACATCCTCCACCCGGGCGTAATCGAGAAAGGTAAATAAGTAGGAGTTTTGCCCGATGAGCAAACGATATTCGAGGGAACCAATGGTGTAGTTTGTAGCAAAAATGAATTCCTCATCGAAGCCACGCAGCAGGCTATTGCCGCCGATGCGGTGCTGTTCGTTCAGATACACCGGCTCGTCGGATAAAATGTAGGCGCCTTGCAGGCTGAGTTTGATCGTGCCGCGATTGAACACCGGGAAAAAGCGCTCGGCAACAGCGCTGAGGCGATACTGAAAACTCCGCAATTCCAGCGAATCGTAGAGGCTTTCCGCCTCCAGGTCTTCCACGCGGTTGTTGCGCCGGATCTCCTTCACGCCGGCTGCGCCGCGTAGCAAAAAACGCCAGCCCTGGCGCGGATTGAAGCGATAATCCAGGTTTTGAAAGTGGTATTCCAGTCCAAAATTTCCGTAGCGCACATCGAGCGTAGGGGGCAGGCGGCGGGCATTCCGAAGGAGCGTAGAATCGACGTTCAGCAGATTGGAGGTGCGGTTATTCCAAAAAGCTTTCAGGTAATTGCCACCGGCAAACAAGTACGAAATCCCCACATCCGCCTCCACGTCGAGGTAAGTGGAATCGCGTTTGTACAAATGAAACTTTGTATCTATCCCGAAGGGCAAATTCAAAACATAAGGGTAATTAAACTGCAGGTTCAGTTCCTGCGTTTGCGGGCGCAGCGCTTCAAATTCGGCAAAAATGCGCTCGCCCCGCCCGAATTGGTTGTACAGTTCGCCATTGAAGGAGCCGGTCACCAGCAATCGCCCAACCTGAGCGCTATTCGGCAGCACGCCAATGAGAAAATCGAAGCGGCTGGCACGGCGTTTTTCTAAAAATAATTTGATGGTAGCCCGGTCATTGGCAAAGCCTACCAGCGGGTCGCGGCTCAGCTGTACAAAGGGCAGTTCCCGCAGCCGACGGCGGATTTTCAGCACCTGCGAGCGGTCGTAGGGCGTACCGGGCTTCATGCCGAGGTAGTTGCTCAGAAAGGCTTCCGAAATGTTGAAACTGTCCTGCGATGCCACTTCGATCCCCTCCAGCAACACCAACTGATTTTTTTCCATCATTATTTTTGCAACCACCTGATTACCGTTGAATTGCAAACTATCCAGCCACACGCGCGCAAAAGGATAACCACTATTTTCGGCGTTGGCGAGCAGGTTTTCCAGCAGTTGCTGCAATTGCTCCGGCGCGAGGGGCTTACGCTGATATAATTTTTGACGAAAGCCACTCTGTTCCAGCCATGCAGACGGCACGTTGCCGTTTTCCAGCCTTGTCCACTGGTATGGTTTGCCGACGTGCAGCAGCGCTACGAACGTATCGCCTACGCGGGAGACGGTGTCCACCGAAGCTTCGAGGTAAGCCTGGCGGTGCAACTGTTGCACGATGTTGCGCAATTCCGCAAAGACCGCAGCAGAATCGGCGTGCTCCGTTTTGAATTTTAAATTTTTATGGAGAAAAGCAGCATCCGCATCAAGCGGCAATATGCGAAGATAAGCAGGAGCATTTTGGGCAAAACATGCCCCGCTGATGCCGCAGATGTAACCGACTGCAACGAGTAAAATGCTGTATTTTAGTAAGAATTCTCGCACGCATTGCTCTTGTTATGGCAAAGATACGAATTAAGCAACCCGACGGATTCACTTTTTGTTGGACGAGATGTCGTAAAACTTTGAGATTTGCTACCTCCGGACAAAAGGGCAACCAATCTGCCCCACCACCTTACTCCGCCAGTATCATCCGCGCTTCCACCAACCGATCCATACTTTCCTCATCCACCTGCTCCACCAGCCAGGCATGGATAAACTGCTCCGCAATTGCCTTCGCCTCTTCGGATAGGACGAGTGAAATGACCAATTCGTGAATGGGCGGCTGGTCTTCTTCCAGTTCGAAGGTATCTACCCAACCGGAGATGTGCAAGTCACCGGCTTCTTCTTTGTTGATTTGTATAATGCGGATGGCGCGATTGATGGCTTCGTTAAAGGCGGTGAATATCGGATTGCCATTGTAGAATGGCACGCCATTAATGTAAGTTGTCTTCAAATATGGACGATAGGAAAAGCCATGCTTCTCCGCGAAGGCATCAAAAAATTCTTTCCACATCTGCTCCACAGCGTGGTAAGTGTCTTTATTTTCCAGAAAATCTTCAAACAAAAGCTTAGCCATGATAATAATTTAAAGGAAAAACAATAATAAAACAATTGCAACAAAAATACAGATAAAAGCAATACCACTCTTTACTTCCAGGTCCACCCGGATATTTTTCGTTTTATGGTCCCGAAAAGAAATCATCGTCGGTGCATCCACTCCCTGCGCATTTTCCACAAAACGCTGAGCATCCTCCAATTGCTTTTCCCGGAGTTTCCGCTCTTTTCGGGTCAGTTGTGTTTCCAGTTCTTCCAGTAGCTTCAAGCCGTCTTCTTTGGTCAGTGGTTCGTCCTGCGCCCAGGAAACCGATTTCTCGGTGCCGCCTCCCTGCGCCTGAAACCGACCACGGTGTTTTTTTGACATGAGTTACGATTTTGTGAACATTCATTCGATCATTGAAAGTTCAATATTCTGAAGATTATTCGCATTTTGCAAACTTTTAATTAAAAAATATTTGCAGTAGAAATTCTACAAATAAAATTCCCGGTATTTGACCGTTTGAAAAGAAAAATTTACCTTTGTAGTAATGCTACTATTTGATCATTTTTTGAAAAAACCAGCATGACGACAACGCTCGGACAAGTCGCTACGATCAGCACGGGGGTCTATGCCAAAACCAACGCTCCCGGCGATGTGCAATATCTGCAAGCCAAACACTTCGACGAACGGGGCAATCGCCTGACTGCTTTATCTGCACCGCAGGGCATTGCTTTTTCAGCCCGATTGTCCAGCCACCTGCTGCTGGATGGGGATGTGCTGTTCATGGCAAAAGGCGACCGGCACCAGGCTTGTCTGTATCGCCAGGAGATGGGGCGGGCGATTGCTTCCACTTCTTTTCTGGTGGTGCGCATTCAGGATGACAAAATCATGCCTCCATATTTGCAATGGTTCCTGAATACCGCTATATTGCAAAAGCGGCTGGCATCCTTAGCGAGAGGCACACACATTCCTTCTATTTCTAAAAAAACATTACAGGAACTGGAAATCAATATTCCTTCCTTGTCCACGCAGGAAGCAATCATTGACATCCATGCCCTGTGGCAACGCGAACTGGAATTATCCCGGGCGCTGCTCCGCGAGAAAGCAACCTGGTACGAACATTTTTTAATGCAAATGACCAACTAATATATGACCACACAACAAGACATCAACAACATCGTCTGGCGCGCCTGCGACACCTTCCGCGGCGTAATTGACCCGGCACAGTACAAGGACTATGTGCTGACCATGCTCTTCCTGAAGTACCTGGGCGACGTCTGGCGGGAAAAAATGGAAGCATACCTGCAAAAGTACGACGGCGATACCGAACGTGCCGAATGGGCAATGAGCCGCGAGCGCTTCGTGGTGCCGCCGAAATCCCGCTTTTCCTATCTCTTCGAGCGGCGCAATGAAACGAATATCGGCGAGCAGATCGACATGGCGCTGGAAGCCCTGGAGGAAGCCAACCGCGGCAAACTCAGCGGTGAAGACGGTTCCGGCGTATTTCGCAATATCAGCTTCAACTCCAGCAACCTGGGCGAAGCGAAAGACAAAAATGCCCGCCTGCGCAATCTGCTGATCGATTTCAGCGATCCCAAGCTCGATCTGCGACCTTCCCAACTGGCGGGCGCGGATGCCATCGGCGATGCGTACGAGTTTCTCATCAGCAATTTCGCTTCGGATGCCGGAAAAAAAGCCGGCGAGTTCTACACCCCGAAAGAAGTTTCCCTGCTGATCGCCAAATTGACCAAATCCGAACCGGGTGCCCGCATTTGCGATCCGACTTGTGGCTCCGGCTCCCTGCTCATCAAAGCGGGGCAGGAAGTGGGTTCGGACAACTTTTCCCTCTACGGGCAGGAAGCCAACGGCAGCACCTGGGCGCTGGCGGTGATGAATATGTTCCTCCACGACTTCGACAATGCGGTGATCCGCTGGGGCGATACCATTCGCAATCCGAAACTCCTGGAAGGCGATGCGCTGATGAAATTCGATACCGTCGTTGCCAATCCGCCGTTCTCGCTCGATAAATGGGGCGCGGATGAAGCCCAAAACGACCCTTACCATCGCTTCTGGCGGGGCACGCCGCCCAAGAGCAAGGGCGACTGGGCATTCATCACCCACATGATCGAAATCGCCTACGAAGACAAGGGCAAAGTGGGCGTCGTCGTGCCGCACGGCGTGCTGTTTCGCGGAAGCTCGGAAGGGAAAATCCGGCAGCAGACCATCGAGGAAAACCTGCTGGAAGCGGTGGTCGGGCTACCGGCGAATCTCTTTTTCGGCACGGGTATTCCGGCGGCAATTCTGATCTTCAACAAAGGCAAAGGCGCGAACAAAAACGTCCTGTTTATTGATGCCAGCGAACGCTACGAGCAAGGCAAAAACCAGAACAAACTGCGCGCGCAGGACATCGACGAGATCGTCACCACCTACCGCCGTTTCAATCGGGGCGAACTATCGCCGGGCGTGGTGGAGGACAAATTCGCTTACGTGGCAACCTTCGAGGAAATTGCCGAGAATGATTTCAACCTGAACATCCCGCGCTACGTGGATACCTTCGAGGAAGAAGAAGAAATCGACATCCGGGCGGTGCAGCAAAACATTGAGACTATTGAAACCGAACTGGCGCAAGTGCAGGGGCAAATGGCAGATTATCTGCGGGAATTGGGATTGAATTAATGACAATTTTATAAAAAAGATTTCAGCGTACAATAACATAACCATGGCTAAATCGCAAAGTCAGATTATCATTTACCAAACCCCTCAGGGCAATACAAAAGTGCAGGTCCGATTGGTAGAAGAGACCGTCTGGTTGACGCAGCAACAAATGGCTGATCTGTTCCAAACGACCAAACAAAACATAAGTCTTCACCTTAAAAATATTTTTGAAGAAGGGGAATTGGAAGAAGAAGCAACTGTCAAGGATTTCTTGACAGTTCAAAAAGAGGGCAAAAGGAACGTGCAACGTTCACTCACCCATTATAACCTGGATGCCATTATTTCAGTAGGTTATCGGATCAAATCTCATGTGGCTACCCGGTTTCGCATTTGGGCAACTCAGCAACTTCGTGAATACATTATCAAAGGATTCGTATTAGATGATGAAAGATTAAAAGAAGCTCGCAATGAGTACTTTGATGAATTACTTAGCCGAATCAGGGATATTCGGTCTGCGGAAAAGGTATTCTATCGGAAGGTCTGCGACATTTATGCAACAAGTGTTGATTATGATCCTACTTCAGATATGACCCTGGAGTTTTTTGCTACCGTACAGAATAAGTTTCATTGGGCGATAACCGGACAAACGGCAGCAGAAATCATACACGATAGAGCCAATGCCGAACTACCTAACATGGGTTTAACTAATTATCCTGCCGAAAGCATTCGCCGACAGGATGTGACCATAGCCAAAAATTATTTGACCGAAGAAGAACTGATACAGTACAACCTCATCGTTTCGCAATATCTGGAGTTTGCTGAGCTACAGGCTCGTCAGCGCAAGCCTATGCACATGAAAGACTGGATTACCAAACTGCATGGATTTTTGACGCTGAACGAACGGGAAATACTGCAACATAAGGGCAAAATAAGTGCAGAAACGGCTAAGCAGCATGCGCTGCAAACCTACGAAACCTACAAGGCTGCCCGTGATGCCAATGAGCCGGATGAATTGGACAAAACCATCAAAAAACTGAAAAAAGGCACCACTGATGACGAATAAGCAACCCACCCATACCCCACGCCCCGGCTATAAACGCACCGCCCTCGGCTGGATACCGGAGGAGTGGGAGGTAGTGAAACTTGAACAGGTTATTAAGAAGTTAGAAGCAGGGGTAAGTGTAAATGGAGAAGATCGCCCGCTATTAAATGACGAAATTGGAGTTCTTAAAGTAAGTTCTGTTAGTTATGGTATATTGAATGTTAATGAAGTAAAAGTAGTTGAAGGTAATGAACGTAACCTCGCAAAAGTAAACCCAAGAAAAAATTCAATTCTAATTAGCCGTGCAAATACTCCAGAGTTGGTTGGTGCCACCGTTTTTGTGAAAGAAGATTTTCCTAATCTATTTCTACCAGACAAGCTTTGGCAAACAGTTTTTGACAAAAAAAGAAAAGTACATCCACTCTTTATATTCTTCTCTCTTAATTCGGATAGACTCAGATTTCGGATATCGAATGTAGCAACTGGCTCTAGTGGAAGCATGAAAAATATCTCAAAGAGTTCATTTTTATCTTTAAAACTCCCCCTCCCCCCCCTCCCCGAGCAGCGCCGCATTGCCGCCATCCTCGCCACCT
>CAZFBU010000182.1:0-7536 GCA_964517175.1 uncultured Saprospiraceae bacterium | reverse complement strand
ATCGTGGAAATTGGCGTAACGACGGGCGTTGACGTAAACGGTTTGCTGATTCAGGGCGGTGGCGATATCTGCGCGGCGCTGGACGTAGCGGGTGCAGCTTTTGATGTAGCCGCTTGTGAAGTAGAATGCTTAGCAGATGCGGGCACACTGACGGCAGACGAAGGCGCTTGTCTGGAAGATGGCACGGCTACGCTGACGGCAACACGCGACGCAGAAGCGAATGTACCGGAAGGTTATTCTCTGATCTACGTTTTGACATCCGGCGAAGGGCTGGTGATCGAGCAGGTAGGTGACGAACCTTCTTTCGATGTGGACGCGGAAGGTCGCTACACGATTCACACGCTGGTGTATGATCCGACTACGTTGGATTTGGGCATCGTGGAAATTGGCGTAACGACGGGCGTTGACGTAAACGGTTTGCTGATTCAGGGCGGTGGCGATATCTGCGCAGCGCTGGACGTAGCGGGTGCAGCTTTCGACGTGGAAGCTTGTCCGGATGATGAATGTGTAGCAGATGCGGGCACACTGACGGCAGACGAAGGCGCTTGCCTGGAAGACGGCACGGCTACGCTGACGGCAACACGCGACGCAGAAGCGAATGTACCGGAAGGTTATTCTCTGATCTACGTTTTGACATCCGGCGAAGGGCTGGTGATCGAGCAGGTAGGTGACGAACCTTCTTTCGATGTGGACGCGGAAGGTCGCTACACGATTCACACGCTGGTGTATGATCCGACTACGTTGGATTTGGGCATCGTGGAAATTGGCGTAACGACGGGCGTTGACGTAAACGGTTTGCTGATTCAGGGCGGTGGCGATATCTGCGCAGCGCTGGACGTAGCGGGTGCAGCTTTCGACGTGGAAGCTTGTCCGGATGATGAATGTGTTGCAGATGCAGGCACCGTGAAGGCATTCTTCCAGCCTTGTTTGCGCGATGGCTCCACAACGCTGATCGGTGGATATGACGAGCGCCCGACGGTTCCGGAAGGATATCAGACGTTGTTCGTATTGACCAAAGGCAGTGGATTGGTGATCGAGCAAGTGAATACCGAAGCAAGATTCGTTGTGGAAGAGGCAGGTTTCTACAGAATTCACTCGCTGGTGTATGATCCAACTACCCTCGATCTGAGCATCGTTGAGTTTGGTGTAACAACCGGTTTTGATGTAAATGGCCTGTTGATTCAGGGCGGTGGCGACATTTGCGCTTCGCTGGATGTAGCGGGCGGCGCTTTCCGGGTAGTAGATTGCCCAAGCGGCTCTGCGCATCTGCTGGGTGAGATTCAAACCTTCCCGAATCCGGCGGTGAATATGATTAATATCGACCTGCCAAGCATGGAGAATGTTAGCAATGTTTTTGTCAGACTGATGGATACCAACGGCAGTGTGGTGAAAGAAATGAGATTGGATGCGGTTGCACAAAGAGCCACAATGGATATTTCCAATCAGACGCCGGGTATGTATTACCTGCTGATTACATCTGATGATACTATCCTGATGCAATCAAATATTGTAAAGACCAAATAATACAACTGTAATTGACGAAAAATGCGGTTGTCTTCATTTGGAAGATGACCGCATTTTTATTTTACAACCCGAAAAGAATGATGCCTGGCATGGAAATTCACAACTGTTGATTATCAATTCGCGAAAAACCTAAACTGCGTCCTCCATTTTACATCACACCTCGCCAATGTGACTGCCCGGCTCAATCGTCGCGCCTTTTTTCACTACCACAATGCCATCACGGATGCAGTAGGTATCCGTCTCCGCGTTTTCCAGCGAATTTCCTCCGCGAATCACCACGTTATCACCGATGCGGCAATTTTTATCAATGATTGCATTTTCGATGTGACAATTTTCGCCGATCCCCATCAGTATATCATCTTTGCGCACAATGGTTTCCAGCGTTTCAAAAAAGTCATTACCCATGACGACTGCCTTGGAAATTTCGGTATTGCTGCCAATTCGGGAGCGAATACCAATGATCGAACGCTCGATCTTTTTCGCATTGATGATACAGCCATCCGCCAGGATCGCCTGATTGAACCAGGTGCCAAATATCTTGGAAGGCGCCAGCATACGCGGGCGGGTGTAAACAAACTTCACGTTGTCGAAAAGGTTGAAATCGGGAATGACATCGGTGAGCGCAATGTTCGCCTCAAAGAACGAACTGATGGTACCAATATCGGTCCAATAACCATTAAAAGCATAGCTCGCCACGCGCATGCCCGATTCGATAGCGGTTGGAATCAGCTCTTTGCCAAAGTCCGTTGCGTCGGGGTCTTCCGTTAGCAATTGCTCCAGCACTTCCTTTTTAAAAATGTAAATTCCCATGGACGCCAGGTAAATCTTGCCCTGCGCCCGCATCTTATCCGATACCGGCGATTCCCACTCCGACAGCACATCCGGCTTGGGCTTCTCGATAAACTTTTCGATCATGCCGTTTTCGTTCACTTTCATAATGCCGAAACCAGGGGCGTCATATTGATTAACCGGGATGGTGGCAATGGTGAGATCCGCGTCTTTTTCAACGTGATACTCCGCCAGTTCCGCAAAATTCATTTGGTACAATTGGTCGCCCGACAGGATCAGCACATAGTCGTAATCCTGATTCGACAGGTGATGCTGGGTTTGTCGCACCGCGTCGGCAGTACCCTGAAACCACTTGTCGCTTGATGGCGTTTGCTCCGCCGCCAGAATGTCCACAAACCCCCGGCTGAACATATCGAAGTTGTAAGTATTTTTGATATGCTGATTGAGCGAAGCAGAATTGTACTGCGTAAGTACAAACATGCGTTTCAACCCGGAGTTCAGGCAGTTGGAAATAGGAATATCAATGAGTCGGTATTTACCGCCGATTGGAACGGCAGGCTTCGAACGCTGACTAGTCAGGGGGTAGAGGCGCGAACCGGCACCGCCACCAAGAATGAGCGAAATAATTTTAATTGCCATAAGTATCTTTATAAATGTCTTGGTTTTATATTTTATTTGCTATAAATCAGACGGCTACCCGTCCGGTTTGTTCAAAATCAGGTTACAACATTTCGTCGTACATGGTGATGTAACGCCCGGCTGCCCGTTCCCACGAGAAATCGATTTGCATAATTCTCTCCCGCGTGCTGGTGAAAATGCCATGATGATTGAAATACAACTCCGCCGCCCGGTAAATGGCCATACTCGCATCTTCAATACTAAAGTTATCGAAACGAATACCCCGGCCGCTGCCATCCGGCTCGCCGATATCCGGCACGGTATCCCGCAGCCCGCCCACCGAGCGCACCACCGGAATGGTGCCGTAGCGCATGGCGTACATTTGATTCAAGCCGCAAGGCTCCACCCGCGAAGGCATGATGAGATAATCCGACCCCGCATAAAGCTGGTGTGCCAATCCTTCGTTGTATTCCAGCGCCGCATCGAAGCGCCCGTGAAACTGCCCGCGCATCCGCGCGAAAGCCTCCATCACGTGCCGCTCGCCCGTGCCCAGCACCAGGATATTGACGCGCATGCCGCTATGCAGCACCCTGCTAAACAGATCCGGTAGCAGGTCTGCGCCTTTCTCTCCAACCAGCCGCCCGATGAACGTAATGATCGGCAGATCGGGATTGATTGTAAAGCGGTGCGTCAGTGCGTGTTTGTTATCCGCTTTAAACTGCGCGATGTCCGCATTCAATTTTCTTACGATGTACGCATCCGTACGCGGGTCCCACACCTGCGCATCGATTCCATTCAAGATGCCCTGGCTTTTGTGCTGCTCGTGCGCGAAGAGCCATTCCATGCCGTTGGCGCTTTGCTTCAGTTCTTCGAGATAGCTCTGCGAAACCGTCGTCACGCGCCAGGCGCTTTTGATGCCCGCCGCCAGCGGATTGACCGTGTTTGCCCAATCAAGCATGCCACGCGCTTCTCCCATAAAAAGCGGCATCAGGTACATTTTATTCCAGCTAAAAGCCCCGTGATACGTGCCGTTGTGAATGGTAAACACCGTCGGCGTTTGCGCCAATGATTGGTACTCCGGGCAGTATTTCACCATGAAAGGAATCAAACCGGTATGATGGTCGTGGCAATGCAGTATTTCCGGTTTTCCGGGCGAGTTGACGGTCCATTGCAGCACTGCCTGCTGAAAGCAAAGCGCGCGTTCCACTTCATCGCCATAGCCCGAGCCATTGGGATCGGCGTAGATGCCGGGGCGGTCGTATTTTCCGGGAATATTAGCTACAAAAAGCGGGAAACCGAGGCTATCGCCCTGCTCTTTTTCAATCGTAAAAGGAACGTAATAATTGTGCAACCGAACCGCGCCGCGATAAATCGGCGTGAACGAGTGTTCATTGAGCCATCGCGTGCCGTACTTTGGAATGACTACTCCGGCAGAAACACCGATTTTGTTTAAATATTTCGGAAGCGCCCCAACCACATCGCCCAATCCACCTGCTTTCGCTGCGGGATAACATTCCGCACTTACGTGTAAAACTTTCATAATGAGCCTTTAGGTGCGTTTTATTTGGTAAGAATACTGCGGGCATATATCGTCAGGACGAGACATTTCAGCACTGCCGACAAGCATAAAAAAGCAGCGCTTGACACACAAGCTACCGGCGTCAGTATTCTTGCGTGTTAAGTTATACATTCAGCGGGAAAATGATAAGCATTCGCCCTGCTTTTTGAAAAAAAGATTCCCAACGCGCTTCACAGAAATAAAAAACGTGCCCACCGGAGCGAACACGTTTTTGTCTTTAACTTTCTTTGGTCTTCTTGCCTTGCTGGGCTTTCTTAACTTTCTTCGGGCGCACGTTGCCGTAGCTGCCGTGCCAGATTTTGCCGCGCTTGGAGCGCTTATCGCCTTTTCCCATTTTTTTTCCAATTTTAAGGTTAAATATTCGAGTTTAGATCACAAAAATAGGGATTACATTTTAAAAGCCTCCAATTCTGTTACAATTTTCCGGTCATTACTCAGGCGTGGTACCTTGTTCTGACCGCCCAGTTTGCCCTGCGATTTCATGTATTTGCGGAAAGCGTCTTTTTTCAATGGTGTAATTTTCAGCGGTTGTAGAATGTTGCCACTAATCAAATCCTCGTAGTAAATATTTTGCTCGATCATCGCTTTGTCCACCTTCGCGGCAAACGCTTCCAGATGCCCCGGCAGGTTATCAAACTCAATGAACCACTCGTGGTAGGGCGTCCCTCCATTGGGCGGATTGACCTGCGGCGCCACCGTAAACTCGACAATGCGAATGCCCTCCTGCGCCGCCACCGAAAGTAATGCTGTTTCTACTTCCTTGCCGATGACGTGCTCGCCAAAAGCCGAGATGAAGTGCTTCACGCGACCGCTCACCACCAGCCGGTAAGGATTTTTGCTGACAAACTGCACCGTATCGCCGATATTGTAGCCCCAAAGCCCGGCATTATTGTTGATAATCAGGGCGTAATTCGTATTCAATTCCACTTCCCGCAGGGACAAACGGGTCGGATTTTCATTAAAAATCTCCTCCGCCGGTACAAATTCAAAAAAGATACCTGAATCGGCATTCAGCAGCAGCGCCTTGTTATCGGGTAAATCCTGAAACGCGATAAAGCCCTCGGAAGCCGGATACGTCTCCACGCTGTCGATACGCTTACCGACTAATTCTTCGAGCTGCGCTCGGTAGGGTTCAAAATTCACGCCACCGTAAACGAACATCGAATAATTTGGAAAAATATCTATAATTCGCTTTTTCCCAGTGCGCTCGAGCAAGCGCTCGTAGTACATCTGGACCCAGGGCGGGATACCGCTGATGAGGCGCATGTCCTGCTGTAGCGTTTCATCCACGATGCGATCGAGTTTGGTTTCCCAGTCTTCGATGCAGTTTGTCTCGTAGCTTGGCATTTGGTTGGTGCGCAGCCAGGCGGGCACCTGATGGTTCACAATGCCCGACAAGCGACCGGTGAGGATGCCGCCGATTTCGTCCATTTCCGGGCTGCCGGAGAGGAAGATCATTTTACCGTTGAGCCAGTCGCCCTTGCCGGTTTTGGCATAGAAGTTGAACAAGGCGTTGCGCGCTGTGCCGAAGTGATTGGGCAGGCTGTCTTTGGTGAGTGGAATGTACTTCACGCCGGAAGTCGTGCCGGAGGTTTTCGCAAAATACTTGGGCTTGCCACGCCAGAGCACATCCGATTCGCTCTGCTTGATGCGTTCGACGTACGGTTTAATCCCCTCGTAATCGCGAATGGGCACGCGCGCCTTAAAGGCTTCGTAACTGTCAATATTTTCAAAATCGTGATCTTTACCAAAAGCCGTTCGCCGACCGATTTTGATTAAATTGTTGAATACTTTATCCTGCGCGCCCACGGCATCCGCTGCCCAGCGATCGATGCGCCGCGCGATGATGTTGGCTACCGGTTTCAAAATGGTTGCTCGGAATCCCATACTTTCCTGCGGTTTGTTCGTAAATTATTCCTGCAAAGGTAGCAAAAATGCATCTTCATCCATTATAGAATGTAAAACCTTCCTTATCCTTTTCCTGTTCCACCTTCGATGAAGCAAGCAGAGCTACTCCAACTTGGGCGCGCGTGGTTTGCGCAGCAAAACTGGGAACCCTTCCCATTCCAGGAAGAAGCCTGGGAGCGGTATCTCGCGGGCGAAAGCGGCGTCGTAAATGCCCCGACCGGCAGCGGGAAAACCTATTCCCTGCTCATTCCGATTTTGCTGGAATTTATCAAAAACAACCCCGATAATTTTGCGCAAAGCGACAACGGCTTGCAAGCCATCTGGATCACACCGATCCGGGCGCTCACGCGCGAAATTCAAGGCGCGGCGCAGCGAGCCATCGAGGGTTTGGGCTTGAACTGGCAGGTAGGCATCCGCTCCGGTGACACGAGTTCGACCGAGCGCGCCAAGCAGAAGAAAAAGCCGCCGGAATTGCTCATCACGACACCGGAGAGCCTGCATTTGCTGCTGGCTACCAAAGGTTACCCTAAGCTTTTCAAAAACCTGAATGCGGTCGTCGTGGACGAATGGCACGAACTGCTCGGCTCCAAGCGGGGCGTGCAAATGGAACTGGCGCTATCGCGCTTGCGCGGACTGCTGCCCGAACTGAAAGTCTGGGGCATTTCCGCCACCATCGGCAATATGGAAGAGGCGGTAAATGTGCTGCTGCCCGATCAGAAAAATGGACTTCGGCAAGTCACCAAAGCCAATATTTCCAAGCAAATTGAAGTCGTCTCCGTATTGCCCGATGAAATTGAAACCTTTCCCTGGGCGGGGCATTTGGGCATCAAATTATTGGAAAAAGTCATTCCGATCATTGAAAGTAGTCAAAGTACATTGATTTTCACCAATACCCGCGCGCAGTGCGAGATTTGGTACCAAAATCTGCTGGAAGCCGCGCCCGATCTGGCGGGCATCATCGCCATGCACCACGGCTCGATCAGCCGCGAGTTGCGCGATTGGGTGGAAAATGCGCTGCACGAAGGCACGCTTAAGGCAGTGGTTTGTACGTCCAGCCTCGATCTTGGCGTGGACTTCCGGCCGGTGGAAACCATCGTGCAAATTGGCAGTCCGAAGGG
>CAZFBU010000181.1:0-7585 GCA_964517175.1 uncultured Saprospiraceae bacterium | reverse complement strand
AATTCTGTCCACCTACTTATTGTGCTTTAAAAACGGACTATTGACGGGGCAGAGATTTTGCAAATCCTGACCGAACCGATGTTTATCTCGGATTCAAATTTAAAATTCTATCCTGCACCGATTCTACTTTTTCGTGGGAGTAGAACACCGGGAAATACTGATCGTTGACCCAGATGTCGAACAAATTGCGGTAATGCGGATCGTCGGGGTTGCCTGCCTGACCAGGCGTGTTCGTGCCGAGCGTGTGATCCCAGTTGCCGGTATCGACAATCAGCTTGAAGGAAGCGCCGTGGGTCTGGTTATCGCGACCGCCGGTGTTGTTGACCGTCAGCCCATAGCCACCCCGGGGCGCGGGGCCTACGTCCAGCTTTTTGCGGACTTCTTCTTTCACCGCGTTGCTCAGCGGATGTCTTAACACCACGTGTTTGTAATTCAGTTGACCATACTGCCAGCGGCTCATGTCTTTGCCCAGTTTCTTGCTGAGATTGCCAATCGTTTCTTTCAGGCTTTGCGCCAGAATTTGATTGCGGTCGCGCACCGGGTTCGCACCAAAATGCTGATCCGGCAACAACAGCCATTCGATAATGCGTGAAGTTGGAACGGAGGTCAGTCGGCGTTCCTCGGCGGTGGTGTGCAGCGCCTCGACGTTGTCGGACAACCGGCTTTCCCATTCGCGGTAAATACCCGCCGCAACGGAGTTTTTGGTCATCCTGTAATCCCAGGTCAGCAGCATCTGCCGGGCTTTTGCCGCATTTTCATCATCGGGAAGGTCGATGTTTTCCAGCAGCGGCACCAGTGTTCTGGCGGGAATGGACAGATAATCCGTTTGCAACTGCATCATATCCATCAGATTGTGCTTGCGACCGGAGGCCAGCGCCTCGCGCACGCGATCGCTGCGGAACGGGTCGGACCAGTTGTAGCCAATGGCATCCATATACGGATAATCCTTCGGCGTTACGTTTTCATTTGCCGTAGCGACGTAGCCGGCTTTTGGATTGTAATCGTGCGGTTTTGCTTTGATCGGCAAGTAGCCGTCCCACTCGTAGGCACCATCGCCGGGCACGGGCACCATGCCGCTGAAGTTGCGCCGGATGGGCGCGATGCCCACCGCCTGCCAGCCAATATTTCCTTCGCGATCCGCCCAAATCATGTTTTCGCCGGGGATATTGCTGTAATGGCAGGCTTCGCGAAACTCTTCCCAGGTCCGTGCCTGATCCATGCGCAAGCTCGCCAGGTAGGGTGAGCCGCCGATTTCCAGCCAGCCGCAACGAACCGCTACCGCCTGCTGCGTCGCTTTATCTTCAAAAACCACCGGCCCGTGCCGTGTGTATTTCAGATCGACGATCACCGGCTCATCGCCTTTCACCGGAATGGTATCCTGGATGATGCGCATATCTTCCCAGGCACCGCGATACCAGTATTGATTGGAATTCTCGGGATTGATTTTGTAAATGTAGAGGTCTTCCGCATCGGTACCGAAAACCGTCAAGCCCCAGGCGCCGTACTCGTTGTGCCCGATGGAAATGCCCGGAATGGTTGGCTCGCCCCCGCCGATCACGTTCCAGCCTGGCGCAACCAGATGCGACATATAGCGCAGCGAAGGCGCTGCCTGTGCGCGGTGCGGGTCATTCGCCATGATGGGGTAGCCGCTCTGCGTCAGGTTGCCACTGACAATCCAGTTATTGCTGCCAATGTACTCCGCACCTTTCTCCATCGCTTCCCGGAAAACGGATTCGTCCTCGGCAGCCAGGTTTTTGTATGCTTCCAGATTTGTGTTTCTAACTTCGACCGCCAGATCGCTCGGTTCGAAGGCAATACCACGCCGGAACGCATTGTAAATGCCTAAGATATCTTTCGATAGAATGTCGGTGTTAATTCTCGGATCGATGGTCAAATCCGGCTCGTGGGGGTGAAACCATTCGAGTTCTTTGACGCGCTCAGAACCGAGTGCAACGACGGCACGCGCCACCTGCAATTCCTTACCGATGTTGCCCAGCAGCCCCTGGTGGCGGGAGATGACCACTTCGGGCGTCCACGGCTGCGGCTTGATGCCCAGCAATTCAAATTCAACCGGCAAAAGTTCCGGATTTTTTTCAGTTAATGCGATGTACGCATTCACACCCCGGACGAAGGAGGTAATAATGAGTTCGCCGTGCGGGTGGTAGTGATTCATTTCCAGCTGCATATCGCCGCGAAATTGGAACAAGCGGGTACCCATGTCGCGCCGGAGTTCTCGTTTGCCCAAAATCTCGGACACCGTGCCGGTCGCTTGCCGCCGCCATATCTCAAACTGGAACGTGCGATCGCGGGCCGCGTAGAAGCCCTGCGCGAAGAACAAATCTGCCTCGTTTTGCGCGTAGATGTGCGGTATGCCCCATTTGTCAACGATGATCTCCACGGGCACTTGCAGCCCCTCGATATTGAGTTTTTCGGATTGTTGAGCGTGGGCGCTGATCGTAAAGAGAAACAGGATCAGCCCAATGGTTAGATACTTTTGCATAGGCGTTAGGTGTTTTTGTAATGCTGTTCGCAATAGAAACAACTAAGAATGAATATTTTAGTGAAATCTATTTCATTAAAAGTTCGACAAAATGCTATAAGCTAAAGTCGGTTAAATCTGTTACACCTCCGAGGTGCGCCAGATGCTTTAATATTTGACAATTATTGGAGTAAAAAATATCACTTTTATTGGAATTTATGCGTTTACTTTTTCGAGAAAAGCTGTATTTTTATGGAAAGCAATAGAAAAAGATGACGGTTTCCACCCAACAATACCTGACACTTGAAGAATATTTTGAATTTGAATACAAATCCGGGGTACGGCACGAGTATCTCGATGGGAAGTTGCGCGCCGTATCTTATAAATCAATAAATCATGGTAGAATCATTCGCAACATTTCCAGAATCCTCGCAACTCATTTTCTGAATAAAGAAAACGAAATCTGGACAGAAAACAGAATGCTGTATGTACCCGATTGCAATAAAGTTTATTATCCCGACGGTTTAATCGTAGCAGGAGCGTCAGCATTTTACAATTACAGTAATAAAATGGATGCCACACTAAATCCCACTGTTTTGATTGAAATTGGCTCCGATTCTACTGAAAAGCTGGACAAATCGGACAAATGGCAATGCTACCAGACGATCGGAAGCTTACAGCAATACGTGCTGATTTCCCAGCAAACGCCGTTCGTGGAAATCTTCGACCGCCAGCAGGATGCGCCAGACAAATGGACCTACTCCAGCGAGCAAGACCAGGAAAAATCCGCGACCATCAGCGGCTGCGACGTTGCGCTGAAAGATTTATACCACAAAGTATCGTTTCTACCGAAAAGCGAGACAGGGGAATTGATCGCATAATCTATTCCACCTCCACGATCAACTCCACTTCCACCGCGATGTTGCGCGGCAGCGAGCCCATGCCGACCGCCGAGCGCGCGTGCTTGCCCCGTTCGCCAAATATCTCGACCATCAGATCGGAAAAGCCATTGACCACTTCGGGTTGTTGCGTGAAATCACTGGCGCTGTTCACCATGCCCAGCACTTTCACGATGCGCTTCACGCGGTTGAGATCGCCGAGTTCGGCTTTGAGTACCGCAAGCTGATTGATGGCCACCAGGCGCGCCGCTGCGTAGCCTTCCTCTACGGTCAGGTCGGCACCCACCTTGCCGGTGATATAGCCACCTTCCGGTTTACTGGGTCCTTTGCCGGCAAGAAAAAGAAGGTTGCCGGTACGGACGGCGTTGACGTAGTTGGCTACCGGGTTGGAGGCTTGCGGGAGTTCGATGCCTAGTTTTTGGAGATTGGCTTCGGCATCAACGGCTGGTAACTGCTCTTCTGTGGGTGTTTGTTCATTCGAATCGGCGGCTGGCTCTGTTGGCTGATTGCAGGCTACGAGCAGCCCGAGCAGGAGTAAAGGTAGCAAGTATTTCATGGCAGTTGGATTGTATTTTGTTTTGAATATGGTTGAATGTCGCTGGTTTCAAGGTGCTTCGCCTAGGCATCCGGCTCGTTTTCCATTTCCGGCGTAGGCACGCGATTTTTTTCATCGAACAAATGCAGCAAATCCGACAGCGTATCGCGCAAATCCTTGCGATCGACGATAAAATCGAGGAAGCCATGCTCCAGCAGAAACTCCGAGCGCTGGAAGCCTTCCGGCAGGTCCCGTTTGATAGTTTCGCGAATGACCCGCGGACCGGCGAAGCCGATCAGGGCGTTGGGTTCGGCGAAGTTGATGTCGCCCAGCATCGCGTAGGAAGCCGTCACACCGCCCGTCGTTGGGTCCGTCAGAAATGAAAAATAAGGGATACCGGCTTTCGCCATTTGCGAGAGTTTTGCCGAGGTTTTCGCCATTTGCATGAGGGAAAAGGCCGCCTCCATCATGCGCGCGCCGCCCGACTTGGAAATGACCAGCAGTGGCGTGCGGGTTTCGAGGCAATGATCGATTGCCATCGCAATTTTTTCACCCACGACTGACCCCATAGAGCCGCCGATAAAATTGAAATCCATCGCAGCAATGACCAGCGAGCGCTTGTTCACTTTTCCTTTTGCCACGGTGACCGCCTCATTGAGTCGCGTCTTTTTCATCGCGGATTCGAGGCGTTGCGGATAGGGTTTTAAATCTGTAAAATGGAGAATATCTTTGGCGCGTAAATTATCGAAGTAAGTTTCGTAATTCCCATCAAAAATCAGGGCGAAATATTCTCTGGAACTGATGCGAACGTGGTAATTGCAACTCGGGCACTTGAGGAAGTTTTCCCGCAGGTCTTTCATCGTTGAGGTTTCTTTGCATTCCTTGCATTGATACCACAAGCCTTCCGGCGCCTCTTTTTTGTTTCTGGTCGCTGTTTGAATACCTTCTCTGAGTCGTCTGAACCAACCCATAATTTGTGATTTAGTTTTTGCTTTAAGTATAGCTGCCTAAGCGATTGATTTACAACGGAAAAGCCACACAAAAAAGCGTATTACTTTATAGGCGTAAAGGTCAAAATTAAGACACTAAAGCGAGATTTGATAAAAATAACCAAAAAGAATTACCCATCATACCGGAAAGCCTGCACCGTATCTACGAAACAGCGCACTCCGTCGAGGGGCGTATCGGGATAGACACCGTGCCCGAGATTCGCGATGTGCCTGCCGCCGAATGCCCGGAGCATGTCGTTGGTTTCTTTGCGAATAAAATCCGTAGCGGCGTAGAGTGCGCAGGGATCGAGATTGCCCTGCAGGGCTTTGTCGTTGCCTACGCGTTGCCGACTCAGCGCCGGGTCCATATTCCAATCCAGCCCGATCACATTGCAGTCCATTTTGGCAAAATCCTCCAGCGCAAACCAGGCACCTTTCGCAAAAACCGTGACCGGCGCTTCGGTGATGGCGCTGCAAATTTCGGCGATATATTTTGCGGAAAACTCCTGGTACTGCTTTGGCGAGAGGATACCCGCCCAGGAGTCAAAAATTTGTACCAGATCAGCGCCGTGCGCGATTTTGTTTTTCAGGTAAGCAACGGAAGCATCGGTAATTTTTTGCAGCAAGGCATGGGCTGCTTCCGGTTGGGTGTAAAGGAATTTTTTCGCTTTCGAGAACGTCTTGCTACCGCCGCCTTCCACCATGTAGGCGAGCAGCGTCCAGGGCGCTCCGCAAAAACCGATGAGCGGCACCCGCCCGTTCAGTTCGCGCCTGGTGATCGCCAGCGCATCATATACGTATTGCAATTCCGCCGCAGCGGCCGCGCCATCCTGCAGGGCATCGACATCCGCCATTGACTGAATCGTTTTAGGAAAAGCCGGACCCCGTTTTTCGATCATCTCGTAAGACAAACCAAGCGCTTGGGGAATGACCAGAATATCCGAAAAGATAATCGCCGCGTCCACGCCCAGTTCATCCACCGGCTGGATGGTGACTTCCGCCGCCAGTTCCGGGGTTTCTACCAGTTCCTTGAATCCGGATAAACTTTCGCGCAAAGCGCGATACTGCGGCAAAATGCGCCCTGCCTGCCGCATGAGCCAAACCGGTGGACGCTCCACCGCTTCGCCGCGGGCTACTCTCAGTAAAAGATCATTTTTCGATTCCATTCCACAATGATAGAAAGAATGTGGCTGAATCCATGTGATGACAAGCGTTTTTTACGCCTTTTTTACAAACTGTGAACCAATGGAAAATCGGAAAATGTGCCCAATCCGGCTGCTGTTTGACAGAATTTCTCTATTTTACGGCATTTCAAACGACAAAGCACCATTATTTTTTCCTAACAACCACTACGAAATCCATTGATAATGAAGAAATTCGAATTGCACTGGCAGATACTGATCGGCATGGCCGCCGGCGTGCTGTTTGGTATTCTGGCAGCTTACATGAATTGGGGGGCATTTGTCACCGATTGGATTAAGCCCTTTGGTACGATTTTTATCAACCTGCTGAAACTCATCGCCATCCCGCTAATCGTGGCTTCTTTGGTCAAAGGTATTTCCGATCTGCAGGATATTTCGCAGCTCTCGAAAATGGGTACCCGAACGATTGGCATTTATCTGGTGACGACGACCATTGCAATTGTGGTCGGGCTGTTGATTGTAAATCTTATCCAGCCGGGCGGTTTTATAGAAGAAAGTACCCAACAGGAACTCATGGAGGCATACGGTGGTGATGCCAGCACGCGCATTGCGGAGGCGGAAGAGCAAAAAGGCCGCGGACCGCTGCAGCCACTGGTGGATATTGTGCCGGATAACATCTTCGGTGCCGCAACCGAAAACAGCAATATGCTGCAGGTGATTTTCTTCGTCATTTTCTTTGGCATCGGCGTGGTTCTGATTCCCAACGATAAAGCCCAGCCCATACGCGAGTTTTTCGACGGGTTGAATGAAGTCATTTTGAAAATAATTGATATCATTATGCTGAGCGCCCCCTACGGAGTGTTTGCACTGCTGGCTGCGCTAGTGGTTGAGTCGCCCAGCGCTGATTTGTTTATTGCCTTGCTAGGCTACGGACTCTGCGTGCTGGCGGGGCTGGCTTTTATGGTTTTTGTGGTGTATCCGCTGGCAGTAAAGTCGTTTACCGGAGTAAATTACCGAACGTTTTTCAACGGAATTTCGCCGGCGCAACTGGTTGCTTTTTCCACTAGTTCGAGTGCAGCCACACTGCCCGTTACAATGGAACGCGTAGAAGAACACCTCGGTGTGGAGGAAGAAGTGACGAGTTTCGTATTGCCGATTGGCGCTACCATTAATATGGATGGTACCAGTCTTTACCAGGCCGTAGCGGCGGTTTTCATTGCGCAGGCATTTGGCATGGAACTGACTATTGGCGCGCAGTTGGGCATCATTCTCACGGCGCTGCTGGCTTCCATTGGCTCGGCGGCGGTGCCCGGTGCAGGCATGGTGATGCTGGTGATTGTACTGAGCCAGGCGGGTATTCCTGAAGCGGGTCTGGCGCTGATTTTTGCAGTAGATCGCCCGCTGGATATGTGCCGCACGGTTGTCAATGTTACCAGTGATGCCTCGGTTTCTATGATCGTTGCCAAAAGCATGAATAAACTGCGGGATCCGTACGTTCGGGATTGGGATGATTATTATCCGAAGAATAAAAGTGAAACGAG
>CAZFBU010000180.1:0-7624 GCA_964517175.1 uncultured Saprospiraceae bacterium | reverse complement strand
CCCTGCACGCACTCAAGCTTGCGTTTTGATATCAACCAAAAAAATTGGATTTTACGCTCCGTAAAATTCTGTAAAAATGACAAATGCTTCCCTGAGCCGACGACTAAGCCTGGCGGGCTTGATTGCTACCGGCGTCTGTTCCATGCTGGGCGCTTCCATCAATGTCGTACCGTTCATGATTCAGCGCAATGTACCGGGCATCGGTCCGTATGTGCTACCGGCATTTTTGTTCGCGGCGGTTCCGGCGTTGCTGGCGGCGCTGGCGTATAGCATACTGGCAACGGCCATGCCGCGCGCGGGTGGCAGCTATGTGTATGCCAGCCGGGGGCTGAATCCTTACCTGGGCTTTGTAGCGAGCTTTTCGCAATGGTTTGGCTTATCGATTGTGATTGGCGTCGTGGCGTACGTGACGATCCCGTTTTTCAGGGATATCGCCGAGGCGCTGGAAATGACTTCCCTCGCAGGCTGGCTGGATGCGGGTGTCGTTCGGGTCGGTTTGGCATTGTTACTCGTCTGGCTTTTTGTATGGGTGAATATTCGCGGTGCAAAATCCTACGAAAAAACGGTCATCCCATTGATGGTCTTGATGTTCCTGATGGGCGCGATCGTCATTTTTTCGGGTTTTTACTTTTCGCAGGCAGATTTCGCACAAGCGGTACTGGAAAAAAATGGGCAGCCTATTCCATCTGATCCGATGCAGAAATTCGACCTTATGACGTTCTTTTCCGCAAGTGCCCTGCTCTTTGCCAGCTTCATCGGCTTTGATAGCATTGCACAAGCCGGCGGCGAAGCCAAAGACCCCACCCGAACGCTGCCCCTGGCAATCGGTTTGACGATCCTGGTTGTAGGCGGATATTACGTCTTGTTTACCGGCGCCGTTTATCACGCTGTGCCCTGGCATTTTGTAGCTGCCGAAGCTGTGCAGAAAGACATCACCGCGCCGGGATTGCTGGGCTATCTGCTGCCCGCAGGACTGACGGTCGTCATCGTTGCCGGAGCCGCCATCGCCCTGATCAACGATCTGCCCGCGATGCTCCTGTCCGTATCACGCCTCATGTTCGCCTGGGCGGAGGATGGTATCTTTCCACACTTTATCACACGCATTCACCCGGACTATCAGACGCCTTACGTCGCCATTGTGCTCAGTGGTGTGATGGCGAGCATCGGCATTTTAGGCAGTCATTTTGCGGGCGACTTCTTCCTGGGTATCGATATCATGGTAACATCCATGATGGTCAATTTCCTGCTGATGTGTATGACTTTACTGACCATTGGAAAAGTCAACCCGGTATTAGCAACAGAAATTACGATGCTGAAAAACAGTCGCTTACGCCAGCTCATCGGCTGGGCAGGTGTGTTGACGCTATTGTTTTTCCTCGCCATTCACACCTGGAAAGACCTGAAGTCGGACGCCGGCGCCTGGTATTTTCACTCTACGCCCATCTGGCTGATTGTGATGGCAATTGCTTCGGCGATTTTTTATGTTAAATTCACTCAAATGAAACGAACGGGTGTGGATACGAAAACCCTTTTCAAAGAACTACCTTAAGACATTTATATTATGGAAAAAAGATACACCGAACTCGCTCCGGATTTCAAAATTTCCCGCGTGCTCACGGGCTTGTGGCAAATCGCCGATATGGAAAAAAATGGCGAAACGCTCAACCCCCATGCCACCGCGCTGGCGATGGCCCCCTATGTACAGGCAGGACTCACGACTTTTGATATGGCAGACCATTACGGATCGGCGGAGATTATTGCGGGGACGTTCAAAAACGAGTACGAATCGGGCGCTCAGGCGCAAATGCTCACCAAATGGGTGCCTCCACCCGGCGAATCCAGCAAAGCGGAAACGCGCGCCGCCGTGCAGCGTTCTCTCGACCGAATGCAGGCAACGCAACTCAATATGCTGCAATTTCATGCCTGGCATTATCCCGATCCAGTGTGGCTGGATCAGTTGTTTTGGCTGACGGAACTGCGGGAAGAAGGGCTGATCCGGCATCTGGGCGTGACCAATTTTGATGCGGCGCACCTGCGTGTGGCCTGTGCTACTGGCATCCCGATCGTTTCCAATCAGGTTTGTCACTCGCTCATCGACCAGCGGGCGGCGGGTGAAATGGCGCGTGTCTGCAAAGAGTATGGCGTAAAAATTCTGGCTTTCGGCACCCTGGCGGGCGGTTTTTTGTCGGATAAATGGCTCGGAAAGCCAGAACCAGCCATGAATGATGAACTCACCTGGTCGCAAATGAAATACAAACGCTTCATCGACGCGGCGGGCGGTTGGCAAAAGTTTCAAAACCTGTTGCAGGCAGCAAAGGAGATCGCGCAGCGGCATGGCGTTTCCGTTGCCAATATTGCAACCAGGTACATTCTGGAACAGGAATACGTCGGCGGCGTCATCATTGGCGCGCGTCTGGGGCAGAGCGCACACGTGGAAGAAACGATGCGCTTGTTTTCGTTTGAATTGAGCGAAACGGACAAACAAATCATTCAGGAGGCGCAGGCAATGCTCGATCCCATTCCCGGCGACTGTGGCGACGAGTACCGCAAGCCCCCTTTCCTGACCGCTTCGGGCGACCTGAGCCACCATATCGAAACCATTCCAAAGCCTTACGAAGTGGTTGCGGGTCCGAAGGGTAGCACGAAAGTATTCAGCGGCACTTCCTGGGAAAACATGGCGGGGTTCTGCCGGGCGGTGCGCAAGGGCAATCGCATATCGGTATCGGGTACGACGGCTACGCACGGAAATCGGATGATTGGCGGGAAAGACCCGGCGGCACAGGCACATTTTGTACTCGACAAGCTCGAAGGTGTCATTCTTTCTCTCGGCGGCACGTTAGAGGACGTGGTGCGCACCCGCATTTTTGTGCGCAACCTCAACGACTGGGAAGCAGTTGCCAGAGCACACGGGCAACGTTTTGCCAGCATCCAACCTGCCAACACACTGGTAGAAGCAAAGCTGGTAGGCGAGGAATATCTGGTGGAGATGGAAGCAGAGGCGGAATTAAAATGATTGAAAATGGCACATACTGAAAAACACCATTGCACTTATCCATTCATAAAAAAAGGAATTGGATGGTCATCCAATTCCTGCAAAATGAACCCAAATTATTAGCACATAATCAATATCTTACATGATGAAAAAGTATTTTTCTGGTAAAAAGTGCCACATCGGGCTTGTACGCAAGCCCGATGCGCACGGTACTTCACAAACTTATCTGCTTGCCCGCAAATAAATATTCTGTCATGTCTTTACGGAAGTTGATGCTACTCTTTTTATGCTCTTCTTAGCTCGCGCTTGTACGAAAAACATGCTGGTTTTCGCTTATCGAAAAGAAATACCGGGGCTATGCCCGGCATTTCATATCCCATCTAATTAGAATATTCACAAACTTCCCTGAAAATTCATATTCTCATTTCAAATCTATTCTCAAAAACAAAATAGGATTGCACACTTTTATGCAAAAAGAAATAAAACGCCCTACTTTTTGTTAACCGGCAACGTTTGCATCACCTGTCCCCGAACATCGGTAATGCGCACAAAATATAAGCCCGCGTGCAGATCGCTTACATCCATCGTTATCTGAGTAGCTTCTGGCGATATACGTTGCGATTTAGCCGGAATGCGCTGCCCGATCACATTATACAATTCGACTCGATACGTTTCCAGTTTATCATTGCCAATTAATTCAACCATCAGAACGGTTTCGGTCGGATTTGGATAAACTTTGAAATGGCGTACCTTGCCCGCTGTTATTTCAGCAGTGACGACCTTGTGGTATTCAAACTGACCATCAAAATCAAACTGCTGCAGGCGGTAGTAATTGATACCGGTCAGCGGCGCTTCGTCCCAGTAGGAGTAGTGCAGGGTCTCCAGCGAGTTGCCGGCGCCTTTTACCCGCCCGATTTCCGTCGTCCATTTGATACCATCTCTACTACGTTGTACGGAAAAATAAGCGTTGTTGGTTTCCGTAGCCGTACTCCATTTGAGCAGTACGCGCTCGTTATCCACCGGCGTGGCGGTGAAATCGAGTAGTTCAACCGGGAATGCAACCGGCTTGATGTAATCCTCTACTTCACCATTCGTGATGGTAGCGTCAAAATCAGAGATTGTAATCGGCATATCGCTCACAATGAGACGGACCGCATAATCAGAAACCGCACCCACTGGTGGGGTGAAAGAAATCAGGGCATCTACGGGAGAGCCGTTATACGTGATAGCTGTCGTATTTGCAAAGAAAGCATCATCCGGATCGGTGAAGTCATCGTCTCCATTCCAGTCGAACCACAGCCCGTAGTACATGTCGGTACCGTTCTGGTTGCTGTTGAGTACGATGGAAAGTTCGTACTCTTGCCCCGGGAAAATCTCATTGGGTAAGTTGTCCAAACCATCTTCGTCGTCTATGTTATCGATGTCATCACCCAGGGCATCCATGCTGAAGTTTTGGGTTGCTTCTGTATCTACAAAAGAACCTGCCCAGACAGCACCTAAGCCATCAGGTATGCCATTGGCGTCCGCATCTCCACCTAAAACTTTTGCTTTTGCTGAAGGATAGATATCATCTAAATCTCCATAGTCAAATTTCTCCCGCACCCCGAAGTCGTAGCTGGCAACCTGATCTTCCTGTGTCGGATCAGCATTCGCCGCCGTATTGTTATTACCCTGTACCGGTATTGCCACTACACCCGTAAACGCATCCGAGTCATTTAAGTCATTTGCAGCAGCCATAGCGTCCGTCAGTGACGGAACGTAATTAAATGCCGTGAACACTGTCTGCGTTTCATCCACGCTGATAACAAACTTCGGTTTATTTGCGGTTGCGTTTACACTTGTGGGATCTTCGCCATTGGCTCCTGTACCTGCTCCCAGCGCGTGATCTTCATCCGCCAACAAGCCCGTGAACTCGTAAAAGCCATTCGCATCCGTCGTCGTCACCAGAGTGGTCATCGTACCGTCAGCGTATGTGATCGTCAGCGTCACCGCTACACCTGCCAACGGCATATCGCCTGCATCCTGAATACCATCTCCATTGTTGTCCACAAATACATAATTACCCACACTCGCCAGGTCTTTGTAGTAACCAAAGTCCGCTGTATTATCGGTAGGTGAGCTCGTGGATAAGGACACAGCATATGGATCAGTCTGGGAATTGTTATCCGTATTTGGCGTTCCCATGGAGTGCCAGTAACCAGTCAGCAAGCCCGCTTCATCCGTCACATCGACGATGTAATTCACCGGATTGCCCATGCCATCATCTACCGGAAGTCCAGTGAAACTGTACATACCATTCGCATCCGTTGTCGTTGTACCGATCTTCGGCTCGCCCAGATCAACCGTACCATTGCCATTCAAATCAAGATACAGGTCAAGGGTAATATCAGCTATGCCCATTTCGCCATTGCCTGGCTCATATACACCATCGGCATCTATATCCACCCAAACCTGATTACCGATCGTACCATCAGTGTTACCACCATTGGTGTAACCAAAATCCTGATCCAGATTACCTGGCATCGCGGTCGTTAAAGTGACCAATGCTCCCTGATTATCCGGATTGGTAATCATATCATTCGGATCATAGCTGTTGGCAAAACCTTGCAAAATACCTCCAGGAGCAAAGTTGCTGGCAGCTACTCTAACCTGGTATTGCTCGCCACCGGCATCGACCGTCAAGCCGCCGAAGTAATAGAAGCCATTCTCATCGGTCTTCGTGGTTCTGAATACCGTTCCCATCGCATCCAACAGTTCCATCAGGACACCTTCGATGCCGGAATCGCCATCTGCTTCTGCGTCCGGTTGACCGTTTGGATCACTGCCATCTACATCAAACCAGACGTAGTTGCCGATATAACCTTCGCCTGCATCATTACCTTCCGGCGTGTAGCCGAAATCCTGATCCAAATTACTTGGCATACCTGGCGTTAAGCTTACACTACTCATGCCACCTACCATATTTGCCTGATTGCCCAGCCCGGTTGCCTCGGTACCTACACCGCCATCAGGATCGGCGCTGTTTACTAATCCATCCAGCACATTATCAGTGTCATTCACATAGACCAGATAATCCACATCGCCATCCCCATCATCTACCGGCAAGCCCGTGAAAAGATACTGTCCATTGGCATCTGTTACATCGGTGGCAATGATCGGTTCACCCACATCCCAAACGCCATTGCCGTTGGTATCGTTAATCAACACCACGCTGACGCCTGGAATCGGTTCCTCTGTTCCATCAAATGTACCATTCGCATTGGCATCCAGGAAGACCTGATCGCCAATGGAACCTACCGTCGCACCATCCGGCTGATAACCGTAATCAGAATTTAGGTACACATCGCCCGGCGCCAATACAATCGCATTCGTCTGCGCATTATCGACTGATGTCACCGCCAGCGCACCAAAATCATCCGGATCACCCGTTTGG
Organism: uncultured Saprospiraceae bacterium; assembly: GCA_964517175.1. Classification (GTDB taxonomy): domain Bacteria; phylum Bacteroidota; class Bacteroidia; order Chitinophagales; family Saprospiraceae; genus JADJNW01. The sequence continues at coordinate 1,199 of CAZFBU010000180.1, read as the reverse complement.
GTATAATTACCTGTATTCAATATCTCGTGGCTCGCGCCCGCATCATTCGTCACTGCCGTCTTGTAAGCCCCCGGCGTCAAACCATCGAAAATGTAGTAGCCGTTCTCATCCGTGGTCGTCGTCGCGCTCACATCATCCGCAGTGCCAAAAACGCCATCTGCACCAGCACCGGTTAATGTTATTTCCACGCCGCTTACACCAATTTCATTCGGATCTTGTTTGCCATCGCCGTTGCTGTCAATCCATACCCGATCGCCAATGGCAGCAGTATTTGTACCATTATTTACATCTGTATCCGGATTGTAATTGTAGCCAAAATCAGCGGTCAAATTTTCTTCACCTGGTGTCAGACTTACCAAATAACCCGTACCTCCGACATCCGGAATCATAGTAGTGCTATGATCCTGATTGCCAAAATCAGCACCCGGAGTCGTGGAAGGAGTCGTCTGCTCCATGCCCGTTTGGGGCAAGGTATAGCCCGTAACACCGGTTCCATCCGCCACATCTACATAGTAATCACCCGCTGGCAGATCGGTGAAAATATATCCGCCTTTGCTATCTGTCACGGTTCGCGCTACTTCCTGCACGGTGCCATCGCCATCCGGATCGCCATACAATACTACCGTCACATTCGGAATGCCCGGCTCGCCTGCATCCTGCAGTCCGTCGCTGTTTTCATCCAGCCAGACGTAGTTGCCGATGGCGCCTAAGCTGCCATCCCGCACCCCAAAGTCGTAGCTGGCAGCCACATCTTCATTCGTCGCCGGATCAACCGCCGCTGTATTGTTATTACCCTGCACCGGCTGTGCCATCACGCCTGCAAAATCATCCGAGTCTTCCAGGTCATTGCCATCCATATTGACATTTGTCACGGTCGGCACCAGGTTCATCGCCGTGAACTCCGGCTCATTGGCATTCACTTTTATCGTGTACATCGGCTCCGAACCCATGCCGTCCCCATTGTAATCTTCATCCAATAGCAGGTTGGCAAATTCATAGAAGCCCGGATTGCCATTCGCATCGTTCACCGTTGTGGTCACTACCGTCACCATTGTATTATCCGGATAGGTGATCATCAGGGTTACTTCTACCCCGTTAATGCCCGTCTCGCCATCATCCTGCAAACCATTGCCATTCGTATCCAACCACACGTAGTTACCCAATGATGCACCATCCTTATAGTAACCAAAGTCCGCTGT
>CAZFBU010000179.1:5183-7693 GCA_964517175.1 uncultured Saprospiraceae bacterium | reverse complement strand
TCGGCAATTCGGGCACTTTCGATGGAAGCGCGGATGACCATTTGCAATATGAGCATTGAAATGGGCGCGCGCGGCGGCTTGATCGCACCGGATGAAACGACTTTTGCCTATGTGCAAGGTCGCGAATTTGCCCCCAAAGGCGAAGCCTGGGACCAAGCGCTGGCGTATTGGCGAACGCTTTATACCGATGCGGGCGCGACATTCGACAAGGAATATCATTTCAAAGCCGAAGACATTGAGCCGATGGTGACCTACGGCACCAATCCGGGCATGGGCATTAAAGTGTCTCAGTCCATTCCAATCGCCAATGGCGAAAGCGGGCAATCTATTGCTAAGTCGTTGGAATACATGGGTTTCCAGCCAGGTGAAAGCTTGCTTGGTAAACCGATCAATTACGTTTTTATTGGCAGTTGTACCAACTCGCGCATCGAAGATTTGCGCCTGGTCGCGGCGTATGTCAAAGGCAAGAAAAAAGCGCCACACGTCAACGTGATGGTAGTGCCGGGATCGCAACAGGTGGCAGCGCAAGCCAGGTTGGAAGGCATTGATAAAATCCTGCTGGAAGCGGGTTTTGACTTCCGGGAGCCGGGCTGCTCGGCTTGTCTGGGGATGAATGAAGACAAGATGCCTGCGGGCGAGTATTGCGTTTCGACCTCCAACCGGAACTTCGAAGGGCGGCAGGGGCCAGGTGCACGCACGATTCTGGCAAGTCCGCTCATGGCGGCGGCGGCGGCGATTGCGGGGAAGATCACGGATGTTCGGGAAGCTTTGAATTAGCATTAAAAATAAAGACGTGGAAAAATTTGAAACATTGATATCAATGGCTGTCCCGCTGCCCATCGAGGATGTGGACACCGACCAGATCATTCCGGCGCGGTTTCTGAAAGCGACGACCCGCGAGGGATTTGGTGAAAATTTGTTCCGGGATTGGCGATATCAAAATGATAATACGCCCAAAGCAGACTTTGTGCTGAATAACCCATTGTACGGCGGGCAAATCCTGGTGGCAGGAAGGAATTTTGGCTGCGGCTCGAGCCGGGAACACGCTGCCTGGGCGCTGCAGGATTATGGCTTCAAAGTCGTGGTGTCGAGCTTTTTTGCAGATATTTTTCGTGGCAATTGTCTGAATAACGGCTTGCTGCCCGTACAGGTGTCGGATGCTTTTTTGCACGATATTTTTTCGGCAATTGAGCAAAATCCGAAAACAGAATTAAAAATTGACCTTAAAAATCAGGCGATTACCATCGTCGCAACCGGACAATCCGAGCCATTTGACATGGACCGTTACAAAAAAATGTGCCTGCTAAACGGCTACGACGATATTGATTATTTGCTGAGCATCAAGGATAAAATCGAAGCATTTGAAACGAGCGACAAATAACAATCACCACAAATAACGAATAACAACCATTAACTCCCATGAAAAAGAAAATCGCAGTACTCCCCGGCGACGGCATTGGCCCCGAAGTAACCGAACAAGCCATCAAAGTGCTGGACGCAGTGTCCGAATTGTACGATCACCATTTCGACTATTGCTACTGTCCGGTTGGTGCAATAGCCATTGACGAAACCGGCGATCCGCTGCCCGAAGAAACGCTCAATACCTGCCTGAGTACCGACGCCATTCTCTTTGGCGCGATCGGGCATCCCAGGTACGACAACGACCCTACGGCGCCGGTGCGCCCGGAGCAAGGCTTGCTGCGCCTGCGCAAGAGCCTGGGACTGTTTGCCAATATCCGCCCGGTGGCTACCTACGAATCCCTGCTGCACCTGTCGCCGCTGCGCGAAGATCGGGTGCGCGGTACGGACCTGGTGATCTACCGCGAACTGACCGGGGGCATTTATTTTGGTGAAAAAGGCCGGAATGCCGAGCGCACCGAAGCTTATGACCATTGCAACTATGCCGATTTTGAGATCGAGCGGATTGCGCGGCTGGCTTTCGCCAACGCGATGACGCGTCGCAGGAAATTGACGCTGGTGGACAAAGCCAATGTGCTGGAAACTTCTCGCCTGTGGCGCGAACAGGTGACACAAATTGCGAAGGATTATCCGGAGGTTGAATTTGATACCATGTTCGTGGATAATGCTGCGATGCAGTTGATTCAATACCCGACGCGTTTTGATGTGATCCTGACGGAAAATATGTTTGGTGATATTTTGTCGGATGAGGCGAGTGTGCTGCCGGGTTCGATGGGCTTATTGCCGTCGGCTTCCATCGGTGAAAAAACGGCACTCTTCGAGCCGATTCACGGCTCCTTCCCGGAAGCGACCGGGCAGGACATTGCTAATCCAATGGCGGCAATTCTCTCGGCAGCTATGATGCTGGAACATTTTGGTTTAAACCAGGAAGCCGCACAGATACAAAAGCTCGTTACCAAAGTATTGGAGGCGGGCATTGGCACGGCAGAGATCAAGCCGGAAATCGTGCGTTCGTGCAGCGCCATTGGGGATATCATCGCGTTTGGCATTTTGCACCCGGATAATGATTTTCATTTGCCAAAAGAAAAACT
>CAZFBU010000179.1:0-5083 GCA_964517175.1 uncultured Saprospiraceae bacterium | reverse complement strand
ACCGACCAGCCTTTCAAAATGCCGCCCGGCACAAATTCACTCGGCCCTTGCATATAAACATAAACGTCGCCGTTCACGTGCTCCAGGGCGCGGTTGACCGGATCGGGCCAATCCGCTACCGGCATCCGACAGATGTGTCGGGTGTAATATTCACTCACAACCATTTCGGCGTAAGCCGGATTGAAATAATCTTCTTTGTCTTCATAAACTTTCAGCGAATCCAGCAGGCTCGGGCGCAGTTGGCTGCGAAGCTGCGCGTTATACGCTTCGTATTTACCAAAATCGGCGGTCATATTGCAAACGATCAGTCCTTTCATGTTTTCCTGATACTTCAGGGCATATTCCATTGCCAGCAAGCCGCCCCAGGAATTGCCAAGCAGGTAGAAATTATCCGGCGTCAAGCCCAATTTCTGGCGCACGGTTTCCACTTCTTCCACGAAGCGTTCGATCGTCCAGAGGCTGGTATCGGTCGGTTGGTCAGAATAATACGAGCCAAGCTGGTCGTATTCGTAAAATTCAATATTCGCCTGCGGAAAGAAGCTCTCGAAGCACTCCAGGTACTCGTGCGTCATCGCCGGGCCACCGTGCAGCAGCAGCACTTTCATGTCGGGGTTATTGCCAAAGCGCTTCGTCCAGACTTTGTAGCCCCCGTCTATTTCAATCATCTGGATACCGGCAGCCTGGAAAGAGCCGGGCGTGCGGAAGTCGAGATAATCGCAGGTTTCATTCGCCGGGTTGCTGTCGGTTTGCGGCGTTTCGCAGGAAAGCAAGCCAAGCGCCAGAAGTAGCATTGGTAATAGTTTGGTCAGATACTTCATGTTGAGAGGGTTTTAGGTCATAAAAAAATAATGTACAGAATGTCCTAAACAAATGTAAGTGAATTTGTTCAGAAACAATAAATATAGTAAGCGCTCCTTATTTCATCTCACCGACCATCTCCTCGGGGCGCACCCACTCATCGAATTGCTCCGCCGTGAGCAAACCCAATTCAATGGCAGCTCGTTTGAGCGTCTTGTCCTCTGCGTGAGCTTTTTTGGCAATTTTCGCTGCATTGTCGTAGCCGATGTGCGTGTTCAATGCCGTGACCAGCATGAGCGAATTTTCCATCAACTCTTTGATTCTTTCGGTATTTGGCTCGATGCCGATGGCACAATTCTCATTAAAACTTACACACGAATCGCCGATCAATTGCGCCGACATCAGGAAGTTGAAGACCATCATCGGTTTGAAAACATTCAGCTCAAAATGCCCGGTCATGCCGCCGATGTTGATCGCTACGTCGTTGCCTGCAACTTGCGCCATTGCCATCGTCATCGCCTCGGACTGGGTCGGGTTTACCTTGCCTGGCATGATGGATGAGCCGGGTTCGTTCGCCGGAATGATGATCTCGCCGATGCCGCTGCGTGGACCGGAAGACAGCATGCGGATATCGTTGGCAATTTTCATCAATGAAACCGCTACCGTTTTCAATGCACCGTGCGACTCCACAATAGCATCGTGCGCTGCCAGCGCCTCGAATTTATTCTCCGCTGTCACGAATGGTAAGCCGGTATATTCAGCAATTTTCTCCGCCACTTTTTTATCATAACCCGCTGGCACGTTCAAGCCGGTGCCGACCGCCGAGCCGCCCAGCGCCAGTTCTGCCAAATGCGGCAGCGTATTTTTAATGGCTTTAATGCCGTGATCCAACTGCGAAACATAGCCCGAAAATTCCTGCCCGAGCGTCAGTGGCGTAGCGTCCATGAAGTGCGTCCGACCAATTTTTACCACATTCATAAACGCTTCTGCCTTCTGCTGCAAGGTAGCGCGCAGCTTTTCCATGCCTGGAATGGTCACATCCATCAGGATTTTGTAAGCGGCAATGTGCATCGCCGTCGGGAAAGTATCGTTGGAAGATTGCGACTTATTCACATCATCATTCGGGTGGAGCACTTTTTTATCGTCGGTCAGCGAACCGCCGTTCAGCACGTGCGCGCGATTGGCGATCACTTCGTTCACGTTCATATTGCTCTGCGTGCCCGAGCCGGTCTGCCACACGACTAGCGGGAACTGGTCATCGAGCTTGCCTTCCAGGATTTCATCACAAACTTTGGCGATCAAATCCGCTTTTTCGCCGGGTAATACACCCAATGCTTCATTAGCGCGTGCCGCCGCCTTTTTCAGGATCGCAAATGCGCGAATGATTTCGATCGGCATCTGCTGCCCACCGATCTTGAAGTTTTCCATGGAACGCTGCGTTTGCGCCGCCCAGTATTTGTCCGCCGATACCTGGATTTCGCCAATGCTGTCTTTTTCGGTTCTAAATGCCATTGTTGGTTGAAATTTTATTTGGAAATTTTTTCTTTCGTTATAACAAGCCTGAAATGAGTCGGTTTGAATGAAAATCACTTCACATCGAAATTGCCGCAAAGGTAAAGGTTTGTTGGGAAATTAAAGTGCATCTAAAACCTTTCCTTCGCAGCAAAACAAAACTGTTCTGTATTGAATTTCAAAATCTGCAACTGTTTTATTTTGCAAAACTTCCCGTACTTTGCATTTGAATAAAATGACAAAAATGCTGGACTTCGCTAAAATCCTCGAAAGAGAAGAAACCCTCGACCCCGAAAACTGGGACGCCATGAAACAACTGGGCTACTGCATGGTGGATGAAATGATGGACTACCTGCGCACCCTGGGCGACCGCCCCGCCTGGCAGCAGCCGACCGATGCGATGAAAGCCGCGCTGGCCAAGCCTTTGCCGCAGAGAGCGGAACCTATTGATGCCGTTTATGAAGATTTCAAAACCCACGTGCTGCCCTTCAACAAAGGTAATGCGCACCCGCGCTTCTGGTCGTGGGTGGAAGGCAATGGTACGCCCTTCGCCATGCTCGCGGAGATGCTGGCGGCTGGCATGAATCCAAACCTCGGCATCGGCGATCACTCGGCGGTGTACGTAGAATACCAGGTGCTGGCGTGGTGCAAGGAAATGCTGGGGTATCCTAAAACATCGAGCGGGCAATTGGTGAGTGGCGGTTCGGTTGCCAATATTACCGGCTTGCTCACGGCGCGCAATGCCTTCGCAAATGACCTGATTCGCAGGCAAGGCGTGCAGGCGCTTCCCGGAAAAATGAAGGTATATGCTTCGAGCGAAACGCACAATTGCAATTACAAAGCCATCGAGATCGCCGGCTTGGGCAGCGAAGCGATTCGAATGGTGCGCGTGGATGAAAACTACCGACTGGATATCAATCATTTACAGGAATTGATCGCCGAGGATCGAACTGCGGGAAATCTGCCCTGGTGCGTGATTGGCAATGCCGGTACGGTGAACACCGGCGCGATTGATCCGCTGGATGAGATACTCGCCATTTGCAAAGCAGAAAATCTTTGGTTTCATGTGGATGGTGCCTTCGGCGCGTTGGCGAAATTAGTGCCGGAGTACCAGGCAAAGCTACGCGCTATCGAAGAAGCCGACAGCGTAGCCTTCGACCTGCACAAATGGATGTACCTGCCCTACGAGGCGGGCTGTATTTTGGTAAAAAACAAGGAAATTCACCGCGACGCCTTTGCGATGGAAGCCAATTACCTGCTCAACCACGAGCGCGGACTCGCCGCCGGACCCGAGCCGATCAGCAAGTTTGGTTTGCAATTGTCGCGCGGTTTCAAGGCGCTGAAAGTCTGGATGTCCTTCAAGGAACACGGCATTCAAAAATTCGCCCGGCTCATTCGTCAGAACATCGCGCAGGCTTTCTACCTCGGCAATTTGGTCGAAAATACGCCGCAGTTGGAATTGCTCACGCCGGTCGCGATGAATATCGTTTGCTTTCGCTTTAATTCGGGCAATTTAGATCAGGCACAACTCAATCATTTGAACAAGGAAATCCTGATGCGCTTGCACGAGCAAGGCATCGCCACGCCCTCCTACACGCTGTTGCGCGGCAATTACGCGATTCGGTGCGCTGTTGTTAATCATCGCAGCCGGAAATCGGATTTTGAACTGCTGGTGGCGAGTGTGGTTAGAATTGGGAACGAGGTAGCATCGCTCATTTCCGTTTGACGGAATACCGAATCAGGTGATTGAAATCCATTTAAGTAGATGGACAAAATTAAATTATAAATGAATAGACAGGATTTACGGGATTTTCAGGATTCAGGATGCCGTAAATCTTCGATTTACGACATCTTGTCAATCATGTTAATCCTGTCAAATAGAAAAATAAAACTGTCCATCTACTTAGTTGTAAATTAAAATGCATGAAAAATGCATGGGGCTTCCATTTTTTTTACCGCCGCATCTTTCCCAGCCTGCGAGGGTCGGCTGACAGACATTAATGCGCAAAATTGAACATGTTAAAACAGCAAATAAATCAATAAGAATGACAAAAAACAACTCTCATATGGACTTGGTATATAAATTTCATAAAACCTGGTTTTCAGAAATAAAGAACATGTTGTTTTTTTATCAAATGTTAAAACCAGCATCCGCTATTTCGAAGCTATTGAAATAGTAAAATAATTTATGCATCTTTGTATGGAACAACACAAGTAAGTTTCCTTTTCAAAAGGAATATACAAACACTGCTCAAGTGCTTCAATCGGCACTTACATCTACCCGAAACAATTGTGATTACTGGGCTTATAGCCTCAGTGGTGTATTCATATTTGCCAAATAAACAAGGTGGGGATTAAGTGTAGCTGATATGGAATCGTGCTTCATATCAGACAAATAGCTTATGTCAATATGTAATTTCATAATCCTAAAAATTCAAATTTTATGAAGCGAGCAGTCATATTCCTGATTTTATTTGTACCCTTTTTATGCAAAGGGCAAACAGAGTTTGCACCTGTGGGTGCAGAGTGGCATTTTAGCTACGATATTGATACAGAGCGGCCTAACCAAAACTATACTAAATATAAGGTTGTAAAGGATACACTTATTGAAGAACAAACTTGCACAGGAGTTACGCAACGAACATTTATTCAATCGGTCGTTGCGTAACTCCTGGCTTTTGGAAAATTGGTAAAGCACTTTCCTGTTTCAAATTCGTATATAAATGTGTCAGATTTACCAGCAGGATTATATTGGATTTCAATAGAAGACAAG
>CAZFBU010000178.1:5430-7973 GCA_964517175.1 uncultured Saprospiraceae bacterium | reverse complement strand
TGGGAAGTCGGAAATGGGAAGTCGGAAATGGGAAGTCGGAAGTTGAGCGTAGCGAAATCCCGTACCCGTAGGTCGGGATGGGAAGTCGGAAGTGCTTGAATTTTAATTAAATTCTGGTAACTTCATGGGTGAATTGAAAAATGATGATGAGGAACAAGCTACAGAAATTCACGGAGTTTACGAATCGGCTGCTGCCGCACGAGACGCAGTATCTGCTGTCTGTGGAGCAATTCGAAGATGAGGTGAAGCTGGGCATTCTGAAACTGGTGGACTACAACTGCCGCCATATCAATCAGTTCATTCCCTATGATACGTCCATCGACAAGCGCAAATATTCGCTGCTGAAGAGCTGGATCGAAACGCGGCTCAGCGCCATTGACGTGGATGAGCGCTTCGAGTGGATGAATGAGATGGAGCGCAAGATCATGATCGACTCCGTCCAGATGCGAGAGGAAAAAAAACTGCTCAAAGCGATTCGCAATTACGAATATCCGGGTTTTTTCTTCACCAAATTTTACGAACTGGTTGAGTTCTATCGCCATTTTCTGCTCATTCGTATGCGCTATGCCGACCACAAACTGACCGAAGACTTTCTGAATACGCACCGGGAAGCCTACGAGCGATCCAAGCGCATCATGGAACAGATGCACCAGGCGACTTCGGATATTGTGAAGCAATACTCCGGCAATTCTGCGGAGTCCATCCAATGGGAAGCCTGGCTGACCAGAATTTTTTACGACGAACACCTCGACGGTTTCATTCGCTACCTGGCGCTGGTGCGGCTGACTTTCATCAGTTTTAATTATCGAAAATTTGACATGCTGCCGGAAAAGTACGACTATCTGGATGAGAAATTCGGGCAGGGTTTGTACTATTCCAAGCGGATTTTGCTCAATTATTACAGCAATCGCCTGATGTTGCATAGCCATTTTCGGGAATATGACAAGGCGGTGTACTACGGCTACCTTTCTATTCGCGAAAAAACGCACGATTACATTCACTACGTGAACAACCTCTGTGCGGTGTTGCTTCGCCTGAAGCGCCACCAGGAGGCGCTGCAACTGATGCGGCAGGCTTCGCCGGAAATGAAGGTGACGAAAAACTTCCACACGAAGGTCGGGTTTGTGGCGTTTTACGTGGAAGCGCTCAACAAAAACGGGCAGTACAAAAACGCAGAAAACTACGCCGATTCCTTCCTGACTGCTTTTGCGAAGGAAGTCCTGCAGTACCGCTGGCACTTGTTTTTTTCGGTGTATTTTGAAGCGCTGGTGCGGCGGGAACAGTTTCAGAAGTTGCTGAAAATGATCAGAAAATACAACCTGCTGGAAAAGGACAAAAACTATCAGGCGAAAGCCAGTTACCTGCCGACCATACCCTGGTACGTAGAAATCGCGAAGTATAAAGAGGGCATGAGCAGCCGCAAGGAAGTGACCGAGATTTTTCAGGCCTACATCGATGGGCACGCGGATTCATTCAAAAAGCTGTCTTCCCTGCGCGATACCATTGCGAACTTGCAGCCAGTCATTCCGGAGGTGGTGCAAAAATTAGTCTGGAAAGGAATGGCGGAGCGTTCCTAAAGCAATTCATCAGGATGGAAGCTGATTTTTTTTATATTTGCAGATGACAATTGTCATTCTAAAACGGGCACGATAGCCTGATCTTGCCCAAAATGAAATGATTCGATTATGAATGTCAAAGTGAAAGACCTGGCGATCTCGAAAGTAGTGACGACTGTGCCGCATAAGTCGGTAAAACATGCCAGAGACATTATGAAAACCAAAAAGATACATTCGCTGCCTATTGTTAATACGGAAGGAGAGCCAGTGGGCATTGTGACGGCAAAAGACCTCATTGAGGAAATGTCGGAGGAGACGCCGCTGAGCCGGATAATGACGAAAGACCTGTACACTATACCACTTTATGCCGATGTGTATATCGCTGCTCGCATGATGCGCAACAAAAAAATCCATCACTTACTGGTAACGGATGAGCAGAAGCTGGTGGGCATCATCAGCTCTTTTGATCTGCTTAAACTGGTAGAGGACCATCGTTTTGTAATTAAAAATCCGCCGACGACTTCCCGAAAAGCCTCTAATCGCAAATAGGCGGTTTTCGATATGCACTTTGGTGCAAAGTCCGTACCTTTGCTAAAAAGCAAGAACGATGTTCATATTCCTGATTACGCTGGTTTGGGGTTTGTTTGCGGCGATGCTGTTTTTGAATATTTACTTCCGCGTTCGCGTTTTTAAAACCTACAAGAAGCTGGTGCAGAACAGCGTAGAATTTGGTGCCAGTCACGTTTTCAACAAAGAAAAGATGGAAGCTGAAGTGATGCCCCGGTATCCGCACATGCGCGAAGAGATCGAAACTTTCGTGCGGCATCTGCAGTATTCCATTCGCATGGCGACGGTGCTGATTGCACTAATCACCCTTTTTGGGGGCATTCTGATGTATTACCGGTAGTTCTAACCGGATTTTAATCTCATGGTTAACCCTGTTACTCGCTCTAGGAAGGAAAACTGCGAAAGGGGAATAGTAAAACT
>CAZFBU010000178.1:0-5330 GCA_964517175.1 uncultured Saprospiraceae bacterium | reverse complement strand
GTGAGCGGTCCGGCAGCAGGACTAACGGTCATCGTTCTGAATGCCATCACCGAGCTCGGCACGTTCGAGATATTCCTGCTGACGGTTGTACTAGCCGGCGTTATTCAATTGATTATGGGATACCTGAAAGCGGGTATTATCGGATTGTATTTTCCGTCTGCGGTTATCAAAGGAATGCTGGCGGCGATCGGTCTGATTCTCATTTTGAAGCAAATACCCCACTTTCTGGGCTTTGATCAGGAAGCATTCGGTACCACAGAGTACAGCGACGGTGCCGGACATAACACTTTTACGAATTTCATAGCGGCGCTGGAGCATATCCAACCCGGTGCGCTGATCGTTGGTATTGTTGCCCTGGGGCTGATGATTTTGTGGGAACAACCCTTTATCAAAAATAAAAACTGGTCCACCATTATTCCCGGCGCTTTGGTTGCCGTCTTGGTCGGAATCTTAGCTAATATTGCCTTTCGCGCCTTCTTTCCGGCGTGGACAATCGAAAGCTCGCATTTGGTTACATTGCCTGTGCTGGAATCCGACCAGAGCCTGCTGAGTTTGCTGACGTATCCCGATTTTTCACAAATATTAAATCCCCTCGTCTGGAAATCTGCGGTTGTCATTGCGATAATTGCCAGCCTGGAAACACTGCTTTCCGTAGAGGCAGTTGACAAGCTCGACCCCCACAAGCGGCGCACGCCCAACAATCGGGAACTGAAAGCGCAGGGTGCCGGTAACATCATTGCCGGACTGATCGGCGGTTTGCCCATGACGGCAGTTATTGTACGAAGCACCGCTAACCTCGAATCCGGGGCACGTACTAAGCTGGCGGCGTTTTATCATGGGGTATTTCTGGTAGGAACCGTCTTGCTTATTCCCAATATCCTTAACCTCATTCCGCTGGCTTCTCTGGCAGCAGTGCTCATTATTATTGGCTATAAGCTGGCTAAGCCTTCGCTGTTCGTACAACAGTATAAAAATGGATTTGATCAGTTTTTTCCGTTTACTATTACGATTATTGCTATTCTGTTTACCGACTTGCTGATCGGTATTACCATTGGCATGTTGGTTGGTATTTACTTCATTTTGCGGGTAAATTATAAAACGCCTTACTTCTATTACGATGAGGCACATCCCGACCAGAATGGGCACAAGCAGGTGACTATTATGCTCAGCGAACACGTTTCGTTCATCAATAAAGCCAGTCTGCAATTGACATTCGAGAACGTACCTCACAACAGCCACGTTATCGTCGATGGCTCCAGAAGCGAGGATATTGATTTTGATGCATTGAAAATTATCGAGGATTTTGCAGAAGCGGCACACGAACGTAATATTGAAGTGACTATTAAAAACATGCCGAAAGTTGTCCGAGGTAAAGTGAGTTTGTCTTCAAAGGTTGAAGACAAAACGAAGAAAGAATCGGAGAGCCTGAAATCTTAGCAATTCAGCACCTGGATTTAAGACATGTTACCGGCGTGCGTCGTAATTTCCTGAGAACCGGAAACGGTGCACGCCGTTTGTTTTTAGCATTTTCAGATGCATGTTTTTCATGGCGCAAAATAGCTTGTTTGTTGCGTTTGGAAAAACAAAAACCACTCTGATACGGATTTTCACCTTGCCATTGTTGCCAAACCTCTCCTTTTTGCCGAACTTTAGCGTGTAAAAAACCGACCAATATGACCGAATTTCAGCAAGCTATTCTGGCCGGTATCCCCGATGTGCTACCGGCAGCCAAAGCTTACGAGGCAGCAGTTAGTCATGCTCCCCGGCGCGTTCTGGAAGGCATTTTATCGCAGGATGAGAAAATACTGGCTGTTCAGAATGCACTGCGCTATTTTCATCCAAAGCATCATCCCGTATTGGCGCGGGAGTTCGCGGAAGAATTGGCGCAATTCGGACGCATTTACATGCATCGCTTTCGCCCGGATTATGAAATGCGCGCCCGCCCGATTGAGGCCTATCCTGCCAATTCGCGCCAGGCAGCCGCCATCATGCTGATGATTCAGAACAATCTTGACCCCAAAGTTGCCAAATATCCGCACGAACTCATCACCTACGGCGGTAACGGAGCCGTATTTCAAAACTGGGCGCAGTATCTGCTTACCATGCAGTACCTTGCAAAAATGACCGACGAACAAACGCTGGTGCTTTACTCCGGGCATCCGCTGGGGTTGTTTCCGGCTCATGCGGAGGCTCCGCGCGTAGTTGTCACCAACGGAATGATGATCCCCAATTATTCCAAAAAAGAAGACTGGAACAAGTACAACGCATTGGGCGTCACTCAGTATGGACAAATGACGGCCGGTTCTTTCATGTACATCGGGCCGCAGGGCATTGTGCATGGCACCACCATTACCCTGCTGAATGCAGGCAGGAAACTGGGGCTGGGTAGCGAAAATTTGCGTGGCAAGGTATTCGTCACCTCCGGCCTGGGCGGCATGTCGGGAGCGCAGGCGCGCGCAGCCATTATCACCGGCGCGGTGGGGGTGGTCGCGGAGGTAGATCCCGACGCCGTGCAGCAACGCATAGCCGATGGCTATGTGCAGCAGGAAAATGTTTATAGCAATCTCGATACCCTGCTGGTCAAAATAGAAGCTTACCGCAAGAAAAAGGAAGCGATTGCCCTCATCTATCATGGCAATATTGTGGATTTATGGGAAAAAATGGTTGCCGAGAATACAACCGTGGAATTAGGTTCCGATCAGACCTCCCTGCACAACATAGACGACCTCGGCTACTGCCCGGTAGGATACACATTTGCGGAGGCAAAAGAACTCTTAAACCGCGATAAAGAAAAGTTTCTGGGGGAAGTGCGCGCCTCCTTGCATCGGCACGTGAAGGCCATCAATGCTATGGCGCAGCGTGGCATGTATTTTTGGGATTACGGCAACGCCTTTTTGCTGGAAGCAGGTAAAGCCGGTGCAGATATTTGGCTGGATGCACCGACGCAAAAGTACAAATACCCGTCTTACGTAGAAGACATCATGGGACCCGTGTGTTTTGATTATGGCTTCGGACCTTTTCGCTGGGTGTGCACTTCTGGCAAAAAAGAAGATCTGGATACGACGGATCGCATCGCTGCCGGCATACTGCGCGAAATGCTGCAAGGGGCGTCGGCTGATATTCGCAGCCAGGTACAGGACAATTTGCACTGGATTGAGCAGGCGGATGCCAACATTCCCGTCGTCGGCTCGAAGTCGCGCATTCTTTATGCGGATGCGGAAGGGCGTATCCGAATTGCAAAGGCATTCAACGATGCGATTGCCAGCGGGAAGGTCTCCGCACCGATTGTGCTCGGGCGCGACCATCACGATGTGTCAGGCACCGATTCGCCTTATCGCGAAACGGCTAACATTTACGATGGCTCCCGCTTCACAGCGGATATGGCGGTACAGAATGTTATCGGCGATGCCTTTCGGGGCGCTACCTGGGTGAGCCTGCACAACGGGGGCGGCGTCGGTTGGGGCGAAGTGATCAACGGTGGATTTGGGATGGTGCTTGACGGTACTCCGGATGCGGCTCGAAGATTGCAATCCATGCTGTTTTGGGATGTCAACAACGGGATCGCCCGCAGAAGCTGGGCGCGCAACGTCGGTGCGATGGCAACCGCCCAAAGAGCAATGCGCGTTACGCCCGGTCTGGAGATAACCATGCCTTTTTTGGTGGAAGATAATTTGCTGAAAAATGTGTTGAATGTTTGAATTTCAGCGCAAGAAATGCTACTTTTAATTCGGAGTGACAAAATTAAAGCGTATTGTTAGAAAAAATAATCAAATATGTTGTAACATTTTATATATTTTTGTAATATTGCATGGTCAAACTGCCTAAAGCACCGTACACACTCGTTCCAATCCCCCCCCGTGAAAGTTGAACTGTGCGGCATTCAATCAAACACTTATTGCAGTATTTGAAGATGCGTGACCTCTACCCTGACGCAACTGTCTAAAAAACAGGCAAAAAGTATTATTTCTACCCTTTTCAATCTGCTACCAACTTAAAAGGCGAGGTAATTCCTCGCGTACAAATTTACACTTCATACTACGAAACTTGCATCTTGCAACCTGTCGGTTGTTGTGTTGCTACCCCTTCATTTACTATCTGTACGGTGCTCGTACAGCATAGGGTTCTATTTATTTCTTTTCTTTCAATGTTTGTATCAAAACTTAAACATTAGCTAAGTGATCTTATATTTTCTCGAAGTGATGCGTCACAGAATTTGTAAAGATTGACGATCTGAAGCAGTGTTCACTTATTTAATTTTTTGTTTAAAGCATTGAAAATCAGGGCTTATATTCTGTGATGCAGGATATAATATTTCCCGGTATTGGATTCAATTTGGAATTGATTTATTTATACACCAATAAATTTTTTACTATGAACAGGAATGTTTACACTAGGCTAATAGCCTTATTTTTAATAGGCTTTTGTACAAGCCTGTTAATCCCAAGCCAAACGAACGGGCAAAATTGGGTAAACTGCGGGGATTGCGATGATGGCAACCCCTGTACAATCGACATCTGTTTTATCGGCAACTGTCTCCACTTACCTCTGCCGGGATGCAACTCCCAGCAGCCGGGCAACTGCGACGACGGTGATCCTTGTACGCAGAATGTCTGGAGTTCGCAACTGGGAAGATGTATCTCCTATCCGGTGCCGAATTGCAGCAACCAGGAGTGCATGCTGAAAATCAGGAAGGTAGATGTGAGTACTTGTTATTACGACCAACAAACCCGCCAGAGCAAAGCAAAGGTGAAGGTTTGCGTACAGTGGAAAAATGCGCCTAACAACGAGGACATCAAAGTGCAACTGCTGAACCTGAATAAAAAAGTGGGCGTGCGAACCCGCAACGGCAATGCTTGCGTCGAATTTAATGTACCTGCGGACGGTTCTACTTACAATGACATCCGAGCAAGGTTCGAACGTACCCGAAGCTGTGAAGCCAAGAGCAAATACAATGCTCCGCCTTCATGCGGGCAGAATACTCCAAGCTGTGGTTTGGAAGTAGATGCCAGCGTTGGTAATTGCTATTATCAGGGCGGCAAGAGCAAGGTGGACGTGGAAGTGTGCGTGAAATGGGAAGGTGGAGAACCAAGTGAAAAGATTGAAGCAAAATTAGGAAACGAGGAGCGTACATTTACGATCAACAGTGCAACGGGGACTAAGTGCATGAAAGTTACAGTGGATGCAGATGGTTTGAGTGGCAACGTTTGGGCCAGATACAAAGGGCATTCAGAGGATTGCCGTGCTTACGATTATTTTCAATTACCAAGCCCCTGCTTACCGCTGCCGGAATGCGACCTGAAAATCACCAAAGTCACCGCTGGTCCGTGTAA
>CAZFBU010000177.1:0-8109 GCA_964517175.1 uncultured Saprospiraceae bacterium | reverse complement strand
CCGAGGGCACTAGTTCCATACTGAAATGTACCGGCGACTTTGGCGTAACCATTCCTTTAGAAAAATCGCCAACGGCGGATAAAGTCCACCGCTACTAAAAAACCGCCGCCACCTGCGCCCGCCCCACGTGCACCACACGCGCCTCGCCGGTTTTTCTGCCTTCGTAGCTGAGGTTGAGGCGGAGATTGCGCGATAGCTGGCGGTCGAGGCGGAGGTTCCAGAGGAAGTTTCTGCCGTCCTGCAAGCCATTGAGAATGGCGAAACCCACCGGTGAACTGGGCAGACCTTCAAAGGCAACATTAATAAAAGAACTACGCGCACGAATACTCATGTTGGCACTGCTGTTGTAGGTAAGCTCGATCTGAAGGTTGTGCTGGCTGGATTCAGCAGTATTGTCCTGGAGCGTATTGCGGTCACTGCGGAATTTGTAGCTGACGATGGTGCGAAAATCGCGCGAGGGCAGCCACGTGAATTGCGGTTCCAGTTGCCAGAAGGCGATGTCAAAGTCGCGATTATCGAAAAACTGCGAGTCACTCACACGGTTGCCGCGGCTGAGGCTGAACTGCGTGCTGATACTGCGGGTAATGTTGACCCGGCTGCGGAAAAACTGCTCGGTGTTGCGGCGGCTCTCGAAGCCTTGCGTCTGCACGAATTTATTGGACAAATCCGAATTCCCGATTTGCAGATCGTACTGCTGGTTGCCACGATTGAAAAAAAGAATATTGCGAATGTTGGACGTGACCGACACGAGCGAGGTATCCGCGATGTCGAGTTGGAAAGGATTCCAGGCGGAAACGTTCTCTTTATCCAGCACCTTGCGGTTGATGGTCAGGGTGGTTTGGGTGGAAAATTTGCTCAAAAATTTGCGGAAGCCCCCGGCATCAAACCACACCGCTTTGGGCGTGAGTTGCAGATTGCTGTTCAGGTTCACGTAGTTGGCGCGGATAAAATCATTGGTAAACGTACTTACCCGCACAAAGTCGGCAATGTCCTGAAACGGCGCAATTTCCATCTCATTCGGCTGAATAACGCCATCGTTGTTGTACAGCGAATCGAGCCAGATGTGCGTGCCTTCGCCCTGGCGGACTTTCACGTAGGTGAAATCCACGCGCGGTTCCTGCCCGGAGCCAATTTCGTAGGTATTGTTGGTGCGAAGTGCACCCCGCCAGAGCGTGAAATTCACGTCGGTGCGACCGAGGAAAGTTTCGGCGGGTGTTTGCTGCAGCAAGTCGTTGAGCGTTTGCAGTTTTCGATACGTTAAATTGCTGGCGATGTTAAAATTGCGCTTGATCTGCCAATTACCATTCACATTCAATTCATTCGCGACGGTGCTTTTTACAAAATCCGACTCGAAGGGCGCGAAGTCCTCGCGCTGCTGGTATTTCGCGGCAAAGCTGAATTTTTCCGTCTGCGGGCTTTCTACAAATGCCCGGTACAAATCGTAGGAAAAACTGCTGGGATTCAGCAAATCGCTTTCCGCTAGCGTCCGCTCGTTTCGTTCGCGCTCGCCGTAAACGCCGATTTTCCAGTTGTTTAAATTTTGAAATGTTTTTGAAAAACTGACACGCGGTCGGAAGAAGCGATTGGTTTCGCCAAGCTGATCGGCTTGCAGCAAACTGCCCTCTGCATCGAGGTCCCAGCCGGCGCGGTTGAAGGTAAATTTAGCAAAATGCCGCCGCCCATCGTACAAAGAATCCCGAAAAAAGCCACTGAATTGGTATTGTAAAAGCCCAAATTTCGCATTTCGCAAAGTGACGCCCCCGATACCCAGGTTTTCGGTCGCACGTTCCACATTGCCAAAGCCATTCACATTTGTCAAACTCCAGTCGCGCAGAAATTCCTGATTCCGGTAGGGATTCAACGGGCGAAATTTCTGCTGCACAAATTCATACGAAAAATTGGTTTCCAGACTCCACAGGCTATCCAATCGGAACCGCTTGTCAAATTTGGCGAAAGCCGCCATGCCCGTATCGTCGCCGCTATCGAGGCTGGAAAAGCGGTTCAGGTCGTTTTTGCTGACGGCGATTTCGGTTTGCAGCCCGGAATTTTTACCCAGATCATACGCTCCGCCAAACGTCATCAGTTGCTGCTGCCGGGGCGGGAGAAGCTGTGTGACCGGCGCATAATTGCCCTGCGGCTGGCAGGTGATCGGATCGGGCGGCACGTAGCGAAAAACGCGCTCGTTAGCAATTTGCTCATTATCAAGGATATAATTGCCGCGATTGTTACCGACGAGCGAAAAGCGGGCGATATATTGCGCACTGTCGGGATCGGTGGAATAGACGAGCACCGAATCCATCGTACCGCAAGCATTCATGCGGGTTTCGAGTTTGTAAAGCACGCGCGTTGGCGTGAAGGTCAGCGTGTCGATACTGGGAATAAGCGCCTGTGCAGCCTGGTCGCCCGCATCGCGGAGCACCCGCTTCTGGGCATCGCTCAGGTTTTGCCCGCCGGTACTGGTGCGGCTGTCATTTTGGTTGAAAATGTTGGCGTACAACCGCAGTTTTTCTTGCTGATATTCGACATTTCCTGCATAAAACGAGCGCAGGTAATTCTGATCGCTATATTCAAATTCGACAATAATGCGGCTGTCTTTGGTGATCAATCGCTTATTCGTAAAGATAATTTCACCTCGATTGTAATCAATGATGTAATCGTCCTCGATGCCCCGCTGCAGGAGCTGCCCATCGAGCCAGACGCGCTCCGTGCCAGAGAGAATGATGATAAATTGCTCGCCATTTGCGCCCAGCAGGCGGTACGGTCCCTGGTTGCCTTCCTGCTGCTGGATTTGATTTCTGGCGAATTGTCCCCGTGAAATAGCGACGCTACCACTGGTGCGGAGGGTGCCTTTGCCGAGCTCAGAAGCATTACTGACGGTCGCGCCTTGCAAGCGTTTGAAGTAATTCATAAAATAGCTGTTGGGGCGTTGCAAATCGTAGTCACCCGCGATGAGTTTGCTCTGATTGCGTGAAAGCTGAATAAAAATGCGGTCGAATTCTTGCAATTGCCGTGTATTGCCTTCCGGCTGAATGGGAATATTTTCATCGGTGATGGCCGCCAGAATTTCAATGTCTTCGCCAATTTTACCCGCGATCTGCAAATTAAAACTCGAATTCAGCACCAAATCCTGGTTATTTCCGAAGGAAATGCCACGAGCGAAGCTGCCGTTGTAATCCAAGCCGCCAAAATCAAGCAGCGATGCCTCCTGACCGGCGTAAGGATTGTAATCAATCACAAAATCCTCCCCTTCGGACTGTCCCGTCTGCACCGAGTCAAGCCGGGCGTAGGTGCGCCCGAGGTTGTACGGCAGCACACGATAACGCACCACGAGGGTAGCATCCACCGGCTTGCGCCAAATAATGTCTGCGTTATTGATGGTGTAATGGGAGGTATCGAGTCGAACGCCAAAGGGCAGGCGAAAAACTTCAACAGAACTTGGAATAATGGTAAGTGTATCAAGGGTTTGGCGGGGCTGCACGACGGTAATGACCTTGCTGCGCAAGTTGGACAGCCCTTCCCGCTGGGCAAATGCCAGGGTGCTGCCAAGACAAAGGAATAGTATGGTCGTCAGCCGTTTTCTCATGTTTGCGAGAAGCCCGATGCCTGATCAGAGATGCCAGACTTCTTTTACTCGAAATTCTTTCTTCGAAATGACTTTTCCAAATAATTATCTGCTTACAACGCAAAAAAGTGAGGTGTGTTACACTTGAATGGCGAATATAGGGGCTTGCTGTCTGACAGGATGCAATAAAAAAAAGAAAGAGTGACACTAGCCACTCTTTCCGATTAGAAATCACCCGACTCTTGGTTTACTCCTTGCGGAGAAACCGAAAAGAGAAAATCAAGAATATATTTTTCAGAACGTAATCGTTCGTTTTTCTTCTGTGGTACCGCTTTGGTTACTGGCTCTGATCACGATTTCGTTGTCGCCTCTTTGCAATTGAACGGTTGCTTGTAATTTTTTGGACATTATATTGTACGAAAAGTCATCAATTTTCGAGCCGTTAACTAAAATTTTAACACTATTTTCGTCCGAAATGTGGTCAATTTTCGCGATGACCGTGCTATTGGCAATTTGCGGACGGAATGGATTGACCGTCGGTTGCGAAATGGATTCGATCGTAATGACCGGCTTGTCGCCCATTTCTGCAACAATATTCGTTTCGGCTTCGGCTTTTCCTCCCTTATTTTGGACAGCAATGCGCACGGTATTTTTCCCGTTTTGCAGAGAAATCTTTGCCGTCAGCTTCCGGGAGCGAGCATTGTAGGAAAAATCTTTCCAGGTTTTGCCATTCAACCACATCGTTATTTCCCGCGCCGAACCCACATTTATCAAATCGGCTTTAACCTCAAATATACTTTTTTTCACAACAATACCGGGCTTTGCAGGTTCAGAAAATTTCACCGAAGGCGTCAGAAATTGTGCAGAACGCAATTCATACGTCAATTCTGTGACGTCTTCAGTGCTGCCGTCCTCGTTTTGCACGCGGATGCCGATGGTGTTTTTACCGGCTTGCAAAGCAACCGTTGCCGTAAAATCCTCGCCCCGTAGTTCAAATGCCTGTACCGATTTACCATTCACCGTAAAGGTTACATTGCGCGGATTGCTCACGCGGGTGATTTTTGCCCGAATGATTGCTTTTTCCGTATTGGTTGTTGCACCATCTGCCGGTTCGGTAATTTGCACCGTCGGTGGCTGAGGCAGCCGATAGAGCAGGGTTGTGCTGGCTTCGGCGCTGCCGCCGGCGTTTTGTGCGCGAATGACCACTGCGTTGTTACCTTCCCGAAGGGAAATCGCCCGCACGACGAGGTCGCCGCTACTACGATCAAAATTGAACAGGCGCGTTTTCTGGCTATTCACCAAAACCGTCAAATCATTTTGGTTATCCACATTTTGCACTTTTGCCCGCACCAGGTAGCTGTCTTCGCTGATGGTGTGCGGCGCTCGCGCCGGATCGGTGATGGTGATTGCGGGTCTGCGCTGCGGTTCGTAGCGGATATTGACGCTGGCTTCAGCGCGACCGTCGTCATTACTTACGGCTACGTTGGCGGTATTGCTGCCTTCCTGCAAATTAAGGTCCGCCGTTAGATCGCTGCCATTGAAGCTAAAATTTGTCACGCGGTTGCCATTGAGCGTGACGGTAATGTTGCGGCTGCCGTTGATGTTGGTCACAGTGGCACGCAGCGTCGTACCGGCGGATTCGGTCGTGCTGTTATTCGCCGGAGCAGCAATGCGAACGGTCGGTGGCGCGGCTCGCCGGAAGGTCACATTTACGGCATCGCTGGCAGTGCCGGCTTCATTTTGCGCTTCGACGCGAATGGTGTTGCCGCCTTCTTCCTGCAAATTGACGTTTGCCGAAATTTCATTCCGATTGCTATCAAAATTGAAATCTGTACGGCGACCGTTCACCAACAAGCTAATTTGATTGCGGCTATTGATATTTGAAACATTAGCGCGAACCTGCACCGTACTGCGATCCGTCGTCGCATTATTGGCTGGCGTAGAAATCCGTACGGTGGGCAGGTCAATCCTGCGATAACGTATGTTCACCGTTTCGTCATCGACGCCGTCGCGGTTGGTAGCGCGAATGCGGATGGTGTTGTTGCCGTCCTGCAAGGTAATATTCGCCGTAAGGCGGCCGCTGGAGCGGTTGAAGTTGAAATTGGAAATGCTTCGCCCGTTCACCAGGAGGTTGATGTCGCGCGGGTCGTTCACATATTCAATCGCTGCATCGAGATTTGCTACGGTACGGTCGGTTTCGCTGTTGTTTCTTGGGGCGTAAATGCGCACGATCGGCGGATTTTGCACAACAATCTCCTCCAGTCTTCGAATGGCAACGCTTTGCTGATCCTGCCCGTCGCGGTTCTCCGCGCGGATGAGTACATCGTTGTTGCCCGGCAGCAGGTTCACATTTGCCGTAAGGCGACCGTTGCGGGTATCAAAATTAAAGTCATTGCTGCGTCTGCCATTTACCGAAAAGGTGATATCGCTGCGGCTGCTCACATTGGTGACAATTGCTTCGATGCGCGCGCGCGCCTCAGTGGTCGTCACAGCGGAGCGGCTCGGTTCGGTGATGCGCACACTCGGCGGACGCACCGGCTCAGAAAGCGGCTCTCGGTAGATAATGGTCACGGCATCGCGGGCTTCGCCAGCTGGATTGGTGGCAATGATAATCACGTCATTATTGCCATTGTTCAAGTCAGCATCGAAAGTTATGAATCCTTTATTTACATCAAAATCAAAGCTGTAAGAACGGCGGTTGTTTACTAAAACCTGAATCTGATCGCTGCGCTCCACGTTGCGCACTTGTGCCGTTATCCGAACGTTGCGATAGGCGCTTTCCACGCGGCTTCCGGCCGGGTCGGTGATGTCCACAATCGGGCGCTGGATGCGGCTCGCGCGCGTGATGTTGGTCTCGGCTTCGTCTGATCCGGCGGCGTTGGTGGCGCGGATTTGCACGCGGTTGTTGCCTTCGCGAAGTGGAATGTTGGCACGCAGGTTTCCATTTTCAAAAATAAAGTCCCGCGCTATGCCATTCACTTCGAATCGAATATCGCGATAATCGGTCACATTTTCAATAGCGGCGCGCACCGTGAAATCCTCGGCTTCAGTTCGGAAATTATTGTAACCGGGGTCGGTAATGCGCACGCGGGGCGCTTCCATGCGGGGCGTTTCGATAATCGCTTCGCGATATACCAGCAGGACCGTTCGGCGAGCCTGCCCGTGGGGATTTTGTGCGGTGATGATGACTTCGTTGGTGCCAGGACGCAGGGGAGTATCAACCGAAAAGCGACCGTTATTGTAGCTAAAATTTACCGAACGGCTATTGACAATGCAATTGACATCGGCGGCGCTGTTGATGTAGCGGATACTGGCGACAACCAGTCCATTTACCGAACTTGTGGTGTACGGTGAACCCAGAGGTGTCACGATCTCGATCTCCGGTGCGCGGGCGATGTCCTTTTCGCGGGTGGTATTGATTGTCCAGCGCAACCCGAGGTTGGTATAGTGGTACAGATCGTTGTCAAGACTGCTGGAACGCACGCCGTCCAGTGCATCCGTACCGCTGAAGGTGACGCGATGCCCACCGTACACGAGGAAATTGGGCGATAGCTGGTAGCCCAGTTCCAGTCCGAGTGAGGGCATGAACTTCAGCGTACCATCCTCGCTATTGCCATCGGCAATGGTTTCGTAGTCGCCGTCGAGCAAGCGCCTCAGTTCGTTTCGGATAACCGAATTGCTGCGATTTTCATCAATATTGTCGTATCCTGCAAAGTATTCGTTGCCATTGATATCCGCCTGGTCGGTGCGGGTTTTGAACCAATCCAATCCGATGCCACCGAACAGCCCGACGTGTATGCCGGTGCGCTCGCGCAATTGGTTAAGTGTGAGAAGTCCTTCCAGGCTCAATTCGGCGGTATTGGTTTTATGATTGTGATAGACAAAACCGCGTGGTTCTTCAAATTCGACGGGGTAGCTGGTGTAGTCGAGCAGATTTGCTCCGTTCAGTGCCTGATTGTTTGCGATGTCGTAAGAGCGCAGCGGATCCAAACCGTATTGGCGGGTGTAGAGAAAGCGCCCGCGCAGGTCGAACGCCAGCGGCGCGCCGGGGCGGTAGAAAACGTTTTTGCCCAGCGTGGCGCCGAAGCCAAAGCCGTCGAGTGTGGATTTCACATCGCTGGACTGGTACGCCAAGCCGGCATTCAGCCCGAAAGTCCAGTAACCGGGCGTCAGGGTAGTGGTGCTGTTTTGTGCAACGGCAAAGTAGCCCAGGCACAGCAGCAGAATTGTCATGTAGATGCTTCGATTGGTTTTCATACTATTTTGGTTTAAATATTGAGAATTCGAGGTGTGAGCAGCAGTGCTCTTTTTTATTAAAGACCTCTAAAATAGACATTAAGTTACATGTCTAAAAATAGAAACAAATTAAAATCTTAACATATTTAAATCAGCAAACATTTTACTTCCCACGATAAATGCGGAATGAGGGCGTAGCATAAAGTGTTAAAAAAGATTACCCTGTGTTCAATTTTTAACGCTATATTAGTAGAAAAGGGTGCATTTCAAAATTTCGCTAAATTAGCAAAAAAAGAAAAAAGATGACAAAA
>CAZFBU010000176.1:0-8191 GCA_964517175.1 uncultured Saprospiraceae bacterium | reverse complement strand
ACTAGGCTGGGAATTGCGCGAACTGATCGATTTCATCATTCCGGTTTTACAGACCCACCGCGAAGACCTCGAGCTCACCTGATCCGGATTGCCCCCGCCTATCTGAAAAAAAGGCGATACTTTGTCACATTTTTAGCCCTTTTTTCAATAAAAAATACTGGTTTTCTCATTTTTTCAAAATATAAATCTGATACTTTTTTTGCTGTATAGACATTATAACAAGTTTTTTCTTATTGCCTAATTCGCTTTTTTTCAATAGCTAGAGAATAAAGAAACGCTCAACAATCACATAAAAAACGCTTTTTGTTTTCTCCAATACATCTGATCCATCCTTTTTTCTTGCTGTCGATCCATTTTCAAACAACACATTTACCATGTCACAATTTGCCGTTTTTTCTATCCAAAAATAGATATCGGCTTCTTTTATTTGTAATATAAAATGATAGATGAACAGGAAAAAGGGTGCGTGTTGGAAACATCCTTCCCGCAAAAGACGGGAGAATTTGGCAAAATAAAATTAGTGTTGTTCATAGTGTTTGTTTTCCCCCTGTCAGGGTTCTCTCCCCGGCAGGGCTTTTTTATTTTAGGCAATGACCAGAACTTCAACTGCAAACGATTGTTTTTTGAAAAATGAAAATCATTGTGCTAAAAACAAAACACCAATATGCAAATAGATATTGAACATCTGCGCGAGGATTACCGACTGGCAAGCATGGATGTAACCGACGTGAATGCTGATCCCGTTGCTCAGTTTGGAAAATGGCTGAAAGAAGCCATCGATGCTCAAATGCCCGAGCCCAATGCAATGACCTTGGCCACCTGCACCCCGCAAGGCAAACCCGCAGCGCGCATCGTATTGCTCAAAGGCTACGATCCGGAAGGTTTCGTTTTTTTCACCAATTACAACAGCCGCAAAGGCACCGAACTGATGCACAATCCGCACGTTGCGTTGGTATTTTCGTGGCTGGAATTGCAGCGGCAGGTACGCGTGGAAGGCAAAGCGCAAAAAATATCGACGGAGAAATCGACAGCATATTTTCAGAGCCGTCCGAAAGGAAGCCAGATTGGTGCCTGGGCATCGCCGCAAAGCAGCGTGATCGAGCATCGGGATATACTGGAGCAAAACGCCGCAAAATTAGAAGAAAAATACGCCGACGAAGCCGTGCTGCCCCGCCCGGAAAACTGGGGTGGCTACGTGGTAAAGCCCAATTTGATTGAATTCTGGCAAGGCAGACCCAGCCGACTGCACGATCGCATTCAATATCGATTGGAAGCCGACGGTCGCTGGCTCATTGAGAGACTGGCGCCTTGAGGAAAAAATAAAATGGCTTTGGGACCGGACGGGCACTTACGCCCAAAGCCGTTGTTTCGTTAGCAATAGCGATCGAAAGCCATCTGCAAATTAGCAGCGATAATTTCCGATGAGCGCCCTTCAATGTGATGGCGCTCCAGAAAATGTACGAGTTTGCCGTCTTTGAACAGCGCAATCGCCGGTGAAGAAGGCGGATAAGGCAACATATACTCGCGTGCTTTGGCCGTTGCCTCCTGGTCCACACCCGCAAAAACCGTCACCAGTTTACCCGGTCGCTTGTCTTGCTGAATCGCTTTCACCGCACCCGGGCGGGCATTGGCAGCCGCACAACCGCATACGGAATTTACTACAATCAACACCGTGCCTTCGCTGTTTTCCAGCGTTTCCGTTACGGCATTCGCAGTTGTCAGGCTTTCAAAGCCATAAGTATTCAATTCTTTCGCCATTGGCGTTGTTAGTTCTACTGGATACATAGCGCTATTTATGTTTTTTTATTCGCAAAAATAATTTTTATTCAGACTAAAGTTATACACTTAAGCCCAAGGAATGGTTCATCGAAAAAAAAAATGCGATATTTTTTTAAAAAATTTGACTTCTTATTGGAAAAATCTTAATTTTACCACGCATTAAGCAAAAGATCGACTTACCTTTTCATTCCAAGGTATCCCCCCGGTCGCTTGATTGAGCTTTTTATAGCAAGTTTATCTACAACCAAAGTATTCATAGCTTTTTATCGAGGCATTCTGATGACCTGCCATTTCCGTTGCATTTGCAATGATTACCCGCAGGCTTCCTTGCTTCGTTTGGTATTGTAATTTCTGTAATCCCTAAACATATTGAAAGCATTATGAAAAAATGGTTACTCTTTACAACAATTAGCTTGCTCATTTATGCCTGCGCCCAGGATCAGTTGGGCAATCCGCTGGACATTCAGTTGGAGCGCGCACTCATTCGGCTGTCACCTACCCAGGACGTCAGCCACTACGTACTGCCTGCCAGTACCGACCTCAATGCCATTCCACAAGGAGTTGGTAACCCGTTGACCCCGGAAAAGGTCAATCTTGGTAAAATGCTCTTCTACGAAACCGGTATCGGATTGGATGCCAAATACGAAGAAGGCCTAGGCACTTTTTCCTGTGCCACCTGCCACATACCAACCGCCGGTTTTATGGCCGGACGCCCCCAGGGCGTGGCGGATGGCGGCGTTGGCTTTGGTTTGAATGGCGAATCGCGCGTAAAAATGAGCCGCTACGAAGGCAACGAAGTGGATGCGCAGGCGGCGCGCCCTATCAGTTTGCTCAATGTAGCATTCGTGACAAATTCGATGTGGAATGGTAAATTTGGTGCCAATCACAACAACCGGGGCACAGAGCATCTCTGGGACGCCGACCCGGAAATACACGTAAATAAAATGGGACTGGACGGACTGGAAGCCCAGAACATCGAAGGTACCATCGTGCATCGCATGGTCACCGACCACCCTTACGTGCTGG
This sequence comes from uncultured Saprospiraceae bacterium, assembly GCA_964517175.1. GTDB lineage: Bacteria > Bacteroidota > Bacteroidia > Chitinophagales > Saprospiraceae > JADJNW01. Next base: position 5,386 of record CAZFBU010000176.1, on the reverse strand, counting down.
ATTCGATGGGCTATCGTGCCATGTTTGATGCTGCTTTCCCGGATATGCCGGTGGAAGAACGCTACGGCCGCCTCGCTGCCAGTTTTGCCCTTTCGGCATATATTCGCACCCTGATTCCGAGCAAAGCGCCCTTTCAGCAATGGGTAAAAGGTGATCTGGATGCGATGAATGAGCAACAAAAGCGCGGTGCACTGGTTTTTTTTGGCAAAGCCGGCTGCTACCGCTGCCACAAGGGCGGTTCGATGAATGCCAACGAATTTCACGCACTTGGCGTAAAAGACCTCTACGAACAACCCGACGTATTCCGCGCCACACCAAACGACCAGCGTAACTTTGGACGCGGCGGATTCACGGGCAAACCAGAGGATATGTTCCGGTACAAGGTGCCTTCCATCTATAATATGAAGGACTCTCCTTTCTATTTCCACGGCAGCAGCATCCGCTCGCTGGAAGACCTGGTGGAATACTTCGACCGCGGCGTACCCGAAAATCCGCGCGTACCAGAGGAAAATATCTCGCCATTTTTTCACCCGCTGCACCTGACAGAGCAGGAAAAGGCAGACCTGGTAGAATTCCTGGCGGAAGGATTGCGCGACCCCGACCTGATGCGGTTTGCACCACCGGCAGTGCTTTCCGGCAATTGCTTTCCGAATAACGATCCGTTTTCGCAGACTGATCTCGGCTGCCAGTAAACCACTGTAAAATCCGAAAGGTGAACGCATAAAATCATCTTTCGGATTTTACACATCCAAACTTTATGACAAAAAATGACATTTAGCTATCTGTTGTACAATATTCTTACGTATATCAATATGCTGAATATTGTAAATTTGCTGTTCCTTTGCAGAAAATAACGCTCAAAAATGAATAAAATAACCTCCCGCAGCTTTTTGCTGGCCATGCTGGCGCTTTTTTTCGCAAATAGCTGTGTATCTGATGAATTGCCACCGACGGACGACATGGTGGATTGTACCGGCGAGCAGCCAACCTACGAAGCCAATATCCGAAACATCATCGACAACAGTTGCGCGTACAGCGGTTGCCATCTCGACAGCGCCCCCGGCAATTATTCCAATTTTACCGGACTGCGCCTGGCCATCGAGAGCGGCACGTTCAGCCAGCGAGTATTCACCATCAAGGATGACCCGGTACTGGGAATGCCACCAAACAATGCTCCCGCCGGACGCCCCCGAGACCTCACTGCGGATGAGTTGAATTTGCTGCGCTGCTGGATTCAGGATGGCTATCCGGAAAATTGAAACATTCATCAAATATTGACTACCAAACGCTATCACCAATGAAAAAATTACTCCCCGCTTTTTTGGCGCTATGGATGAGCGTCGGGCTATCGGCTCAGGATTATACGCTGCAAATCTTTCGGGATTCGCGCGTTATCAACACGCATTCCATCGAAACCCTGCCCAAGCGAAAGCTCGATGTGCGTATCGCTCACCGCTTCGGCGATTTTGCCGGCGACAATGGCGGCTTCCAAACGCTCTTCGGGCTTGAAAATGCGGCAGATGTACTCATCGGCGCAGAATATGGTTTTACAGACAATTTCACCGCCGGGCTTTACCGGGCCAAAGGCGCCGGCGCTATGCCCAATGGTACTGCCGGGCTGCGCCAACTGCTCAACGGCGTGTTGAAATACCGATTCCTGCGCCAGACGGAAGATGGCAGCACGCCCCTATCCATGGCGCTGGTGGGAATGGTTTCTATGTCCACCGCCGAACGAGTAGAAAACAGCCCCGAAGCCATTCGCAGTTTCCCAAAGTTTGCCCATCGCTTTGCCTACAATGCTCAATTGATTCTGGCACGCAAGTTTTCACATGGCTTTTCACTCCAGCTTATTCCCGGCTACACACACCGGGCGCTGGTTCCGTTTGAGGATGAGAACAGCATCTTCAGCCTCGGAGCAGCTACGCGGGTACAACTGAGCAAGGTATATGCGCTCGTAGCAGATGCTACCTTCCCACTGACGGATGCGCGCAGTTCCGACGCGGGATTTTATCCGGCAGTGGGTATCGGGCTGGAAATTGATACCGGCGGGCACGTTTTTCAGGTAAATTTCACCAATGCAACCGGCATCATGGAAACTGATTACATCCCCTATACCACCAGCAGTTGGACGGAAGGGCAATTCCGATTGGGCTTCACGATCTCCCGCTGGTTCAATTTGTAAGTCGAAAAACTGATCTTCATCGCTGAAAAATAACGTTTATTATGTTTCGAAAATTTCTGATATTTATCCCCTTGGCTACCATTGTTTTACTTTTTTCAGGTATGAACCAAAAGGCATTTGTTGCCACCACCGAAACACCAGTAGCCGAAACCCTCGAACAACTGGGCGACGCCCCCGTGGCGCACAAACCGGATATGAGCATTCCGGGCGTTTCCATCAAACGAGGGGAAGAACTCGTCCTGACGGGTACCACCGACAAGCCCGGCGGCGGCAAGGTGGCCAAGCAGAGTAAGAACTTTGTTTGCACGGCTTGCCACAACATCCAGCGCGAGGATCCCGATCTGAGCGTTTCCGATCCGCAGGCACGCCTGCTGTATGCAAAAGAAAATGGCATGCCTTTTCTGCCGGGTACGACGCTCTACGGAGCAGTGAACCGCACTTCTTTTTACAATGGCTTTTACGAAAAAAAATACGGCGACCTGGTGTATGCTGCGCGCAATGACTTTCGCGAAGCCATTCAGCTTTGTGCAACGCAGTGCTCGCAGGGGCGTTTATACGAAGACTGGGAACTCGAATCGGTGTTGGCTTATTTGTGGACGCTGGAGCTAAAGCTGGAAGACCTGAACCTGAACGAAGCGCAATTCCGAACCATCAATAATGCGCTGCAGGGTGAAGTGGACGCCGCCACCGCCATTGATCTCATCAAGTCGCGTTATCTGGCAGGTTCGCCCGCTACATTTGCTTATCCGCCCGACAATCGGCGCGAAGGCTACGCCAAACAAGGCGACCCCGCTAACGGAAAGCTGATTTACGAATTGAGTTGCCTGCATTGCCATGAGGAAGGGCGCTTTGCGTTTTTCTCGCTGGATGATGCCCAGAATACGTTCAAATTTATGAAAAAACATATTCCGGTTTACACCCGTTACTCCATCTATCAGGTAGCACGCTGGGGTACATCGCCCGTGCCGGGTAAGCATACCTACATGCCCAATTATACGCAGGAGAAACTGAGCGATCAGCAAATGGAAGACTTGCGGGCGTACATCGAGCAACAAGCGAAGTAGTCGGAAATCAGCAATAAAAAACAGAAAACTTTCGGTGTGCCCGCGTGAACATCGGAAGTTTTTTATTTTTACGATATTCGATAGTGTATTTAAAAAACTCACCTGACCATGAAGAAAAACTGGCTGCTATTCGCCTTCTTTTGCTTGATCGTAACGGCAATAACCGCTCAAAGCCGCCTGGATGGCTTGTGGGAAGGCGAAATCACTTACGGTGGTTTGCACTCCTCGCAATCCTACCGCTTTCAGTTGTGGCTGGAAGTCAAAGGCGATTATGTAAAGGGGCGTTCTTATGTGTATCTGACCAATGAAGAAGTGATCGAAATGGACGTAAAAGGACGCCTGTACAGCGACCGGTCCGTTTACCTGCGGGAAGTGGCATTTGTTCCCCTGGAAAACTCCAACGTCGTACCCGGTTTTTATCGAAAATACCAGTTTCTCTTCAGCCGAAGCATTTGGGAAACCTCCCTGGAGGGCTATTGGCAAGAGATATACCACGATAAAATGACCGAAGAGCGCCAACTGGGCCGCATCAAGCTGTTGCGGGTAGAATCCATGAAACCCTGAGTCTCTCAAATTTTTCTGCGATCGCCTGCCAACTGAACACCTGCCAGTCTTCTGCGTTTTAGCGTCGGATACCAAAATTTTTATAAAACATGAACGACGACAAAATCGAAGATATAATGAAGACCAATCCCCGGGAAATTCTGATTTTTTACAATCCCGACATCAACAAGCATAAAAAAACGGTGGCGCACGCACAGGCTGTAGCCGACTATGTAAAAACGCGCCCTTTCAGCGCAATCCCAACGGCGCACAACGTCTGGACAACCATTTACGAATCGCTGGAAGCCGATCCTATGAGCATTTTCGATGATAAACACCCGAAATATGATTCGTTGGTGAAAGATAAAGAACTGGATTTCGACGGTTGGTACAAGCTCGTTGTCAACAACCCGGATATGATTCGCTCCCCCATTGCCATTCGCGAAAAGCGGGTGATTTTGTGCGACCGGCAGACTGAAATTTACCAGTTAATGAACAACAGCCCGAACGAACTGAAGAAGAAGTACGCTGATTCTACCCCCATCCGGGATGATGAAGAGCGTTTGCCTGGTTCGTGAAAATACTGAAAAATAGTATCGCTGGCTTCGCGCTGAAGATCATTCTTTAATTTCCCAACCATATTGTTCCCAATCTTCCTCATAGTCGATGTCGGTAAGCTTTGGCAGCAGGTAATAGCGCTGCCCGAGTTGCTCGATTCGTTCCACTGTATTGGCAAATACCTCTTCGGTACTCCATTCTATATTCTGGAAGAGCAAGCGCGTGTGCGTGGTCATGCCCAGCAGGTAGTAGCCGCCGTCGGTACTGGGTCCGATTACAAACGGATTTTCTTCCAGTTTCCGGAAAGCATCTTCAATGATTTCCGGCGTAAGCGAGGCACAATCGCTTCCAATAATGACCGCCTTGTCATCCGGCTGAACAAGCCCGAGGATGAAAGCATTGCTCATGCGCTCGCCCAGGTCGGCACCGTGTTGTACCATTTTTTGGAAATCCCGGGAAGACCAATCATCCTGACCGACGATCTCATCGCTGTAAAACAAGATACGTCGGGCGTCCACCCTGAGCGCCACCTCGCGCGTGTGGCGCAGCAGTTCCTGATAGATTTGCAGGGCGCGCTCGTCACCGGCGGTTTGGGCGATGCGGGTTTTGACCTTTCCGAGTTCTGGGTTTTTGATAAAAATGAGTAGGTTGTTCAAATTATAGTGCTTTTCGCTACTCGCTATTCGCCTTTCGCAATGCAAGTATCTGGTAATGAAAATTTTAACCAAATTTGTTTCATCAAGAAGTTAATCAAACAACTATAACTGGCTTTTCGACAAAAATAAAATGTTCAGGCGCTTTTACACACCTGAACATCGTATTTATATCTGGAAAAACGTAAAATTTCCCATTTCAAAGTTATTCCTCTTCTTCGTTGCTGTTCTCTTCTCCATTTTTCATGCGCTGCATTTTATCGCCATCCTTCAATTTTACCCCCTTGATTATTCCATCCGAAACGATACCTGAGAAAGTCAACCGCAGCAATCACTCGTAAAGACTATGCTTCTTTTAGCAATGATGTAAAAGCCTTATGTTCAGT
>CAZFBU010000175.1:6738-8240 GCA_964517175.1 uncultured Saprospiraceae bacterium | reverse complement strand
CCATAGATGAACATTTGCAGACCAAAGTATGAAATTTAAACATTCTCTAAATACCCTGTGCCATCTGCTTCACTACTTCCGTTCGTTCCCGTTCTATGTCAACAATATTTTGCACCAATTGTGCGTCGGTTCCATACTTTTGCATCATCGCTTTGATTTCTGCCTTTGCCTCGTCCAATTCCTCCAGTTCTGACAATAAATTTCGCCCCTCGTTTTGCAAAAAGGAAGCCCGCTGCGCGTACGCATCCGCCACGCCCGCAATCAGCGCATCGTCGGCATCCCAGTCGGCGCTGGTCGATTCTGCCTGCTCTGCCTGAGCGTAGGTGACGGTTTCCTGCACATCCGCACCCGATGAAAGGTTCAGCCACACGGCCAGTGCAACAGCCACCCCAACCAGGGCCGCTGCGCTTGCCAGCTGCATCCAGCGCCGCACGAACAAGGGCTTACGTACCGGTTGCGCCAGTTCCTGCTCGATGCGATCCCAAACGTCAACCTGCGGAGCGTAAGTTGGCAGCGATTGAATCGCTTCTCGCAAAGGTTCCTCCGCGCGCTCCGCATCCAGTGCTTGCTCGAGCGACAGCCACACAGCTTCGCCCGGACTGTACTGCGGCAGTTCCCGAATGGCGCGTTGCAGGGTGTCGTGATTTTGTTCTTTCATTGCTGCATCATTTTTGTAATGGCTGCCCGCAGTCGCTTTTTCGCATGAAACAACTGCGACTTGGATGTGCCGACGGAAATACCCAGCATATCGGCGACTTCCTTGTGCGAATACCCTTCCACTTCGATCAATACAAAAACGGCCCGGTACCCTTCCGGCAATTCGCCGATGGCGCGCTCCAGATACTCTGCCTCCAGGTAGTCGCCCCAGTCGATCATATCTTTGGTATGGCCCGGGGTTAATTCTTCGATATGAGGTCGCTTTTTGATGTGGCTGAGCGCGGTGCGTACCACGATCGTCTTGATCCAGGCACCGAGTGTTGATTCCCGCCGAAAGCCCGCTATATGCCGAAACACCTTGACGAACGCCTCCTGCAGCACATCTTCCGCCAGCTCGAAATCATTGGTAATGCGATAGGCAGCGGTGTACATGGCCCGGCTGTACTTGTCATACAGGGTGCGTTGTGCCAGGCGATCATTCGCTATGCAGGCTTCGATCAGTTCGGTTTCCGTCATGCTTACAGCGTAGGGCATCTTCCAGCTAGCCTTTTTCGTTTCGATATTAAAGAGTTAAAGTAACGCGGCCAGGGTTGTATGGATGCAATTTTTTGTTTAAAATGCTAATTTTTGCAAATTGACGCAAATATTACAGCGCAAAGTATTGCTTTTTTGAAACGAAGGCATGATATTTAGAACTATAAAAAATGTAAAACTGCGGATATGGTGAGCAATAAAGTACAAAAAGGAAAAATTCTTTTGTCAGAACCCTTCATGGCGGATCCGAATTTCAAACGCACGGCGGTGCTGGTATGCGAACACGACGACGAAGGCAGCGTCGGGTTTAT
>CAZFBU010000175.1:5017-6638 GCA_964517175.1 uncultured Saprospiraceae bacterium | reverse complement strand
GTGGGGTACTCCGGCTGGTCGGAAGGGCAACTCGATGACGAAATGCAAACCGGCTCCTGGGTCATTGCCGATATGGATGCCAATTATCTCTTCAAATCCAACCCCGAAAACCTCTGGAAACAAGTGATGTACAACAAAGGCAACACGTACACCGTCATCGCCAATATGCCGGATAATGCCAACTGGAATTAGCACAATCACCCGGTTTGCTGCATAGAATAGAAAATTCCGGAATTACGAAAGTTGGCGCCCCTGCCGCACGATGATGGGCGAACCTTCAGCGAGAAATACGGAAGTTGGCTCGGCTTCCTGCAAATGGCGGAAAGCTGCCCCGTACAGAGCACCGGTATTTACCTCGATATCGTAGCTTTCCACAGGATGTACCCGCCAACGGGGATGTTCCACCCGATACTCGACAGTCCGCCGTTCATTTATTTTGGCATACCCCCAGTAATGCTCTGCAATGAATTCTTCTTCACTCTCCACTGCCATTTCGCTTGGGGTGGGGCTTGCCGCCACCGCCAGCCGATTCCAGTTACCGCGATATTTCCAGTCGTAGTTTACCCGCAGTTCCTGCTCCTGCCGCCATCGATGCCGCATGGGCATGGTTTCGTACTTTTCGCCGTAAAGCGTATTGGCCACAAAAGTGATCGCTGGTTTTGGCACGATTTCCTTGATGAAAACCACCCCGCGCCGCCACTCTCCATCCGCTGCCCGGTGTCGCACGTAAAAGCGCAGATTCACCTCCTCAAAATTGACGTGGAACGGAATTTTCATGCCCAGCACCCGCGTATTGCGAAACAGGAATCCTACCAGACTGACGTAGCAACGACCATTCCGGAAATCCAGTTCGGTGTGCGCCGGCAGATGGGCGCGCAGCGCTTCGGGCGATACTTCGTAATTGGCTAGGATCAGGTTGCGCCATTCGGCGGTCAGAAATGTTCGCATCATTTTCAATTATGCGGTAAAATACGAAAGTTGCCACAACTTATCCGGTTTTCGGGCTGTTTGAAAAGCAATTGCAGAAAACTGAAAATATGTATCAACAAATAAGCAACGAACTCAAACCCAGCCACACTGCGCTCGTCGCCGTTTCCAAAACCAAGCCCAACGAAGCTATTCTGGCGCTCTACGAACAAGGGCAGCGCGACTTCGGCGAGAATAAAGCCCAGGAACTCACCCCCAAGTACGAAGCACTTCCCAAAGACATTCGCTGGCACATGATCGGGCATTTACAAACGAACAAGGTCAAGTATATCGCGCCTTTTGTGCATCTCATTCATTCGGTTGACAGTCAGAAAGTGCTCCGGGAAATCAACAAGGAAGCCCGCAAAAATGACCGGGTGATTGATTGTTTGCTGCAATTTAAAATTGCCGAAGAAGATACCAAATACGGTTTCGACCTCGATACCGCCGCAAAAATGCTCGAATCAGAAGCATTTTCGGGGTATGAGCACGTGCGCATTGTTGGCACGATGGGCATGGCTACGTTCACTGATGAGGAAGCCCAGGTGCGCCAGGAATTTCGGCGCTTGCGCGAAATATTTGAGCAGTTGAAGGAGCATTATTTTACGGATAAGCCTGCGTTCAGGGAAATTTCTATGGGGATGTCGGACGATTA
>CAZFBU010000175.1:1970-4917 GCA_964517175.1 uncultured Saprospiraceae bacterium | reverse complement strand
AAGATCGAAAGGTGGAAAAACAGAATGATGAATGCTCCCATTCTCCCGTTTTCCATTTCAAAATCGCTTCTTCCGCTTTACCCTCGGCGTCATTTGGTGCGTATCACAATACTGCTGATGTCGTTCTTCGGCCTGCCAAAATGTACCAGCGGATTCGAGCGTGGTGACAATATTCATACCTCGCTCCTCCAATTGTGCCATGAGCTGTTGGGCAACTTCGAGTTGCGCTTCATTTTGGTAGAAAATTGCCGAGCGATACTGCCCGCCCTTATCGCGCCGATCAATGGTTGGATCGTGGGTTTCAAAAAAGACTTTTGCTAAATCTTCAAAAGAAATTTGCGACGGGTCATACGTAATCTCAACGGCTTCGGCGTGCCCGGTCGTCTTACTGCAAACGTCCTTGTAAGTCGGATACGCCACATGCCCGCCCGTGTAGCCCACGCGCGTTGCGACTACGCCGGGTGTGCGCTGAAAGATGTATTCCTTGCTCCAGAAGCATCCCGATGCAAAGACAGCGGTTTGGGTCATTCGCCTTCCTCCGGTTTTAGCGGAACGCTGTTTTGAATCTGCGTCCACTCTTCTATCGGATAAAACTTCATGGAAACGGAATTTACACAATGGCGGGTATTTTTCTCGGTGAACCGCTCGCCGATGAAAACGTGCCCCAGGTGTCCGCCGCAATTGGCACACAAAATTTCTGTACGCCGCCCGTCGGCATCGCGCTCGTGCCGCACGGCTCCTTCGATTTCGTCGTCGAAACTCGGCCACCCGCAGAACGATTCAAATTTATCTTCTGAGCGATACAGCGGCGCTTCACAACGACGGCAAACATACACGCCTTCGGCTTTATTGCCCAGCAATTCGCCCGTGCCGGGGCGCTCCGTGCCTTTGTGTACAATCACACGTTCTTCCTCCGGTGTCAGTTTATTCCAAGCCATAGAATGTTCTGTTTTTTTCTAAAACAAGCGAATGAGATCAGAGTTGCATTTATTCCTAAAATGACGGTGTATGGAGTAAACCCCTACCCTACTTTTTGCTTCACCACCGGCAAATCGATCATCGAATCGGTATTAAAATCCTGCATGTGCTCTGCAAAAAATTGATCGCAGTACAAACAGATATTCTCCACCTGTCGGGTGCGGGCTTTGGCCTCTTCCTGGCTGATGCCCAAATATTCACCCATTTGCCAGGGTTCTCCATCATTTAGCTTTTGGAACACCTCCAATTTTGAAACGCGCTGCAACACATCAGCAACTTTTTCGGTACGCGCGTCGCCCATCGGGTAAAGTGTGCCGGGGCAGCAGGGATTGATTTTCCACAATTGAACGCTGATTTCCTGCGGAATGTCATCGTAGCCGCCGAGAAAGTTCCGCGCCCCGGAGAGGATAGTACAAAAGTTATGCTCCGGATCGCGCAGCCAGATATTTTTCTCCATGGCCCGACCGCGCGCCCAATTGCCGCCAAGCCACATTTCTTCGGAAGCGCCCCAATAGCCCCAGGATAGTTTTTGCTTTTTGAGATAGTTGTCTTTGTCGATCAAGGGGTCTTTGTCCTCGCCATTCACGCCGCGTGAATCAAACAATTCCGCTAAATCCATCAAACGGGCACCGGCGTGCTTGTGATAGCGATCGATGCTGGCAATATCGAAGCGCGTTACTCCCTTCGCAATGAGGGTATCCAGAATTTCCGGGGTGAGTAAGTCGCCATTGGTTTGCAACATGATTTGCGTTTCACTGCCATAGCGCACTTGTAGCTTATCCAGGATTTTGTATAGCTTCTTGCGATCCGCAATGGGTTCGCCGCCGGAAAGGATGAGCCGGTCAATTTTATCGGGTAAATTATCAATGATTTGCAGGCATTCTTCTTCGCTGATGCGCGCGCCTTTCGGGCCGGAATCGTTGTAGCAATGGTCGCATTCGTCGTTGCATAATTGCGTGAATACCCAATATAACGATTCGATATGGTTGTAATCTTTCATTTTTATGATGTTTTTTTTCATTTTTTGTTATTCGCTAATTATTATTTGAAAGAACTCTTTCACAACTAACCCAATTCACAAATACCAAATAACAGATTTGTAAATAACAATTTTATAAATTTTTCCAAAAATCAATCTCGCCTCGCACACTTTCATTACTATTGATAAAAGCCTTTTTATCCTTGTAAATTTCCAATTTTCCACGCTCCATCATCCCAATTTCATCGCCCATCACAATCGCCTCTTTCAGATCGTGCGTCACAAAGACCGAAGTAATCGGATGCAGTTCAACAATTTTTTTTAGCAATTGCTGCATATTTTGCCGGGTTTCGGTATCTAAAGCCCCAAATGGCTCGTCGAGTAGCAATACTTTCGGATTGATAATCAACGCCCTGCCAAATGCCACGCGCTGCCGCTGCCCACCCGAGAGCTGATGCGGCATTTTTTTGCTTTGGTCGCTTAATTCCAACTCCGCCAGCATTTCAATGACGCTCTTTTTAATCTTGCCCTCTTTTACTTTTCGTAAACGCAACCCGAATGCGATATTTTCAAATACATTCAAATGCGGAAACAACAAGGGTTCCTGGTAAATATATACGAAATTTCGCTGATGTGGCCGTACCTCATTCATCAACTGATTTTCTATCCAAATTTCCCCGGTGTCCGGTTGTTCCAAGCCGGCGATAACCTTCAACAAGGTCGTCTTGCCGCTACCCGAGCGCCCGAGAATGCTCAGCATCCGCCGTTCCGCCAACTCGAAGGACAAATCGCGAAGCACCCGCTCCTGACCGAATTCTTTGTTTATGTTTTCAATCCTTAAGTACATGTACGTCAGATCAATTTTGCAAAAATAAACCGCTTATTCACCCACAAAAGCACCACCGGCGGCAACGCCAACAATACACTTGCAAGCGCCGCGTAGAAAATATTCGCTTCGTTCACGTATTGAAAAACCTTCAAAGTCAATGT
>CAZFBU010000175.1:0-1870 GCA_964517175.1 uncultured Saprospiraceae bacterium | reverse complement strand
GATTGTGCCAGGAGCAAAGTCCGCCAGTTTTCCAGCGTCCAGACGGAGGGCAGCACCGCCGGATACGCCCAGTTGCGCCCGAGCGACAGCACCAGCAGCACCGCGAACGGCAGCAGAATGATGATGGATAATGCTATTTTTAGAATTTGTTTCGACATAATTGTACCGGCTGCTTTAGCTGCCGCTTTTCTTTCGACGAATAAATTCGCCGTTACATTTTATTTCCTCAATAAATTCACAACCAACGTAATCAACACCGCCCCGTACAACACACTGATCGCATACGCCTGCGGAATATCATTCAAATTAAACCGTTGTAACTTCCTGATCGTCAGTACGGAAATCATCTCGCGCGACTGACTGCCCAGCAGCAATGGAATTTCGTAAGCACTCATCACAAAAATGAAATAAAGCACCAGCGTTGCGAAAGCGCGATGGAGCAGCACGGGTGTCGTGACGCGCCAAACGATCTGTTGCCGCGAAGCACCCAGTGTTTCCGCCAGTTTGACAAACTCATCCAGTCGCTCGTTTTGGTATAAATTCGAGAACAGGATGATCAAAAATGGCGTCGCCATGAACGCATGCGCTACGATGATGCCAATGCCCCAGTTGTCGTTGATCCAGTCGGGAAAATGATTCAAATTGTCAATCCAACCCAATTGGTAACTCACTCGCGATAGTACGCCGCTTTTCGATAACATTTGAAAGGTGTAAAATCCCATCACCATCGCCGGAAATACCAGCGGCAAATAAATCAAAAACGACAAAAAACGTCCTTCAAACGCCCGCTGCCAGCGCAGCACCGCCGCCAATGCCAACGCAACCGAAATCGCCATTGTCGCAAAGGCTATCCAGCCACTGAATCCCAACGACCACCAAAACTCATTGCCCAATAATAACTTTTGCCAATGCGCTAGTGTAAAACCACTATTCAAAATGCCGGTCAAGCCCAGGCTATACAGCAACGCATAGATCAACCCCGCCCCCAGCGGAACCGCCGTCAGGATTAGAAAAAAGAGTAAACTAATATTTTTTGCCCTGCTTTGCATCAACTTTTCAACCTTCCGCCCGAGGCGGATAAATCCACTTTTCAACCATTAATAATCTCTCTTCTAAAATCTTCCGCCAGCCGAATCATATACTCCGGCGCCAGTTCCTGCAGGGCTTTCGCCTGAATTTCCGTGCGTTTCGGGGCATACTTACGCGTCGGCAAGGTTTGAAATTTTTCTCGCCAATCATCTGGCAATTTATCCAAATCCAGGATCGTACCATCACCCCAAACCTGCGGGTCTATTTTTTTGTACTGTGCTTCCACCGAAATCAGGAAATTGCAGACCACCATCGCCGCAGCTTTGTTGTCGCTCAGTTTGGGAATGCCCATGTAGTGGGAATTTTGAATCGTTCCAAAATCCGGCACATACGCACGCGCCGTCTCCGGGAACAAGCCTTCCAGCACTTTATTGTCCACCTCTGCATCATTATTACTCATGGTGAACCATAGCTCGCCACTGGCAAATAACTGGTGCATGGGCGCAACCGCCTCCGGGAAAGTGCTGCCCGACTTCCAGAGATAGGGCTTCAATTCATTGATATAATTCCACAGTTCCGCTGAGTATTGCTCATATTTCATTTCGTCAAAATCACCTGCCAATGCATCGCCGCCACCGGCAATATCAATCAGCAATGCTTTCAAAAAGGTCAAGCCCGTAAACTGCGTATCGAAAGTAAAAACGCCCGGATTTGCCTTGACAAAATCCAGCAACTCCGCTCGCGTCATTGGTGGATTCGGGACTTTTTCGCTATTGTAAATGATCGCCATCTGCACATTGCCCCAGGGGCATTCGTAGCCATCCACCGGCTGCTGGAAATC
>CAZFBU010000174.1:4388-8274 GCA_964517175.1 uncultured Saprospiraceae bacterium | reverse complement strand
TTCAAACCTGCCCGCTTGCCGCGAATGTGAAATCTGCCTGAAAATCAGCGCTTTCTATCGCAAAAGAATTTTTGTAGTCGCCAATTGCTGTGCATGGGCAATTTGCAGAAAATAAGCCCCACGCGCCAGGTGCGAGAGGTTCAATTGCACCTGCGAGCCTGCCCCCGGTTGCATTTGCTGCACCAATTTTCCATTTACATCCCAAATTCGGATTTGCGTTTGTGCATCAAAATTCCACTCGATATTCACGATGCCGTTGCTCGGATTTGGAAATACGTTTACCGTTGGCGCGACGAGTTCCGGCTCATCCGTATCCACCGTTTCTTCGAGTTGCAAGTCCCAGATGCCCCGCCCGTACGTGCCGAAGCGAACCGTGTTCGTAGCTTCGACAAACTCCACCGACCAGTAAGTCTGCGCCGGCGCGCACTGTTCAGCGAGATCGTACCAGCGTTCTTCGGCTACGACGAGCACGTACGGACCCGCTTCTGTCGCCGCAAAGATCAGGCTCTCGTCGGCGTTTGCCGCGAGGTCGAGAATGAGCGTATTGGGCAAACCTTTGGACATGGCCGTGAAATTCGCGCCCCCATCGGTCGATCTGTAAAACGGCGGATTGGAGTAGCCGCTACCGCCGAGATAGACCCGGTCGCGCTCGAGCTTGGAGGCATAGATCGCCTGCCCGTAGAGGTAATGCCCGTCGGGTACGAAGTTGATATTTTGCTCCCAGTTTCGTCCAGCATCATTGGAGTAGAAAAACCGACCATTGGTGGTGGCCGCGTACCAGCGCGTGGAATCCAGGGGCGACGTCGCCATTGCCGAAACCGCTCCATCGCCGGTAGCCGCCCGAAAGTCAAAAGGCAGTTGCGTGGCTTTTATTTCGCGGTTTTTGGGGGAGAGCCGAATGATGAATGAGCCATCGCCACCTTCGGCATTGCCGCCTGCCATATAAATTGCATTTTCCGAAGAGAACGGACTCTCCATGAGCGGCGGCAGCCAGACGGATTCGTGCTCGGACGTAAGTTTGTAGCTGGTGGTACGGCGTCCGGATTGCGCATCTGTGTAAAAGATGACATCACCGCCCGGATACACCGCCCAGAGCGACAATCCCGCATTCGAGAAAACGATGTGTCCGTAATCGCCCGAGATCAGTTGCTCAAAGGCACGCGTGCCGTCCGTATCCACTGCATATGACATTTGAAAGCCCTGATCCTGTGAGCCGGCGTACACGTAGGCGGGATCGTAAGGATCGGTGCGCACGCTGTAGTACTGGCTGGTATTCAGACCCGTGAGGCTGATATTCTGCTGCGTTTCCAGAAAATCTTCCGTGTAGGTGATGCCGCCGTGGTGGCTGATGAGTTGGAAAGTTTGCCCGCCAGTTGTTTCAAATTCGGCAAAATACATCATATCGGCGTGCATTTTTTGCGCGACATTATCGTAATATTCCCACCAGTTATTTACTTTTTGCCAGAATTTTCCACCATTCCAACTGCGGTAGCATTCTACTTCCCCCATGAAAAGGGCGTCGGGATTGGAAGGAGAAATATACAGGCCAACCTTCCAGGGCGTTGCTGGCAGCGTACCTTGCAGTTTCCAGCTTCTGCCATAATCAACCGAACGATAAACGCGATAGGTGCCGCTTTGCTGGGTGTACGCGTAAAACCTTACCGAATCGGGGCTTATCCAGCCGACCAGATTGGCCGGTGCGCGCTCTATTCGGAATTCATTACCGGCGTTCAGCGCGGTCAGTTCATTCGTTTCGGGGTTGAGACTTGAGATTTGAACGTAGTCATTGGATTTTTTTTCCAGCAGGAGCGGCGCATTGGCATGGTGTGGCAAGCTTAGTTTTAAATTGGAAAAATCGCTGGTGGCAAAAGTGCGGACGGGCGTAAAACGGACGCCCTTATCGGTTGATTTATATAGCGTTATATTCGACCAATAGTCCGGTTTTGCCAGCACGTAGAAGGTATTTGCTTCGTCGTTCAATACGATGGGGTCGCTGAAATCGCCCCAGCGGTCGGTGTAGCTGATGCCGGTGGCCGCCTGCCAGGTGACGCCCAGGTCGTCGGAAAAATGCGGAATACGACCGCTGAATGCCAGCAACCGCTTTTTGTCGTCCTGCGTGACGAACCGGAGTAGCCCGGCATTAAATTGCAAATATTGCTGGACGATCTGCCAGTCGGAGCCATCGCGCTCACCCCGCCAGAGCGTGCCACCGGCGGAGATCAACCAGATTTTATCATGGATGGAATCATAAGCAACATCGTGAATGCTGCCCGCCTGGTTGTTACTGCCGCGTTCGAGCCAGCGCCCCTGCAGCCAGCCGTTTGCGAGGGTAGTGGTATTGCCGCAGTCTTCGCGGGTTTTCAGCTCGGTGCGTTGCTTGCGAATGCGAGTGATCCGATTTTCGTATTCCAGTTGCCGCCAATCTGTGCCGGGGGCAGCGCGGTGCATTTTTTCCAGCCAGGCGCGTCGTTTTTCGCGCTCTTCGCTATCTTCCGCAATGGAAAAGTCATTGCCGCCGTAAGCGGGGGCGGGCATGTTGAATCTGTGTGAGATACCATCTTTTTGGAGGGCGAGCGCGATGGAAATCCCCACAAAGAGTAGGGTTATTTTTGTTTTTATCACGTTGCTAAGCGCTATTGATTGTTTTCCATTAAAAAATCAAAATGATATGTTGCTATAACAAATATAATAAAAATTTTAGAGAATAGTTGTAAACCGGACGACAATCCTGAGTTGTCCGAATAGTCGGGGTTAAGCGCATTTTCCATGTAGAGGACTAATCCCCGCTCGTTGGGGCACCTCTAAGATGATGTGGCTTTCAATCGTTCCAGTCCGCTATACACATTACATCTTTCCGTGCTCAAAAAGCCGATCAGCGTCATGCCGTGCTCCTCGGCGAGTTCGACTGCCAGGCTCGAAGCCGCGCCGACTGCCGCCAATATTGGCACACCCGCCATTAAGGATTTCTGCACCAGTTCAAAACCAATTCGCCCACTGACCATGATGATGGAATCCCGCAAGGGAATCAGGTTTTGGCGCAAAGCCGCACCCATCAACTTGTCCAGCGCGTTGTGCCGTCCGACATCTTCGCGCAAAAACTGCAAATTCCCCAAAGGGTCGAATAAAGCCGCCGCGTGAATGCCGCCGGTTTTCGCAAACAAGGTTTGTTGTTGGTTCAATTTTTCTGATAGCGAGCAAATCACCTCCGTTTTCACTTCCGGTCTTTTTTTCGACAACAAAAACGAACAGGTGGTCTGCACCATATCAATCGAAGCCTTGCCACAGATACCGCAACTCGATGCGGTATAAAAATGCCGGTTTAGTTGTTCCATATCAAAACTCAGGTCGGGGTGCAAGTCGATCAGCACGACATTTTCCTGCGAGGCTTCGTCCAGTTGTTCCGTCAGGTAGCGCATCTGCAAAACATCCGACGCGGCCGTGATGATGCCTTCCGTAAACAGAAAACCCAGCGCCAGGTCAAAATCGTGCCCCGGGGTGCGCATGGTCACCGCCAGGCTTTTGCGTTGCCGCCCGGCGCCTTTGCCGTATGCCAGTTGTATCTCCAGCGGCTCTTCCACCGCGAGGGTGTCTTCCCGCTCGGCTATGCCACTGCGGTCGATCCTGCATATTTTTTTCAGAGCAGTTCCTTTTTTCATGGTGAAAATCATTTTCGGATGTTAATCAGGCAAAAGCACTCCTGATTGTTCGCAGCAGATAAAATAAGGCATTTTAGTTCATTTTAGCTATTATTGCAAACGATAAACCCGAAAGCTTGCAAAATGATTTATTACAAAACGAATGGAAACTGGTTTGGCGATGTGCGCCACCTTTGGAAAAGCTGGACGATGGTGCGCATTATGCGCAGCGTGATCGCCATTGGCATTTA
>CAZFBU010000174.1:0-4288 GCA_964517175.1 uncultured Saprospiraceae bacterium | reverse complement strand
TACCAAAAAGTTCATTAATTCCCGGCTCAATCCACCGCTCTTATCGTTTAAACAACTTGACAGTGCGCGTGCTGTCTGCCTGGCGAATGGTCAGAAAATACATACCCGTTGGCGCTTCCAGGTTGATCCGGTGCTGATTGCGCCCTGCGCCGGGATTTTGCAGTATTTCCCGCTGCAGTACTTTGTTGGTAATATCCCGAATGACAAATTCGACCGGTGCATTCCCCTTTGTTTCAAAGGATACCAGCGTGCCGTCCGTGAACGGATTCGGGTAGAGTTGCACATCCGCAATCATCTGCGATACAGTGGGTACGGACGTAATAGCGTCCAGGTCGCCGGTCCATTTGTACATGCCGCCGAGCGTGGCGTCAAAAATCTGCCCACCGCCCCAGCCTTGGGTTGGGGATAAAAACTGCACCACTTCGATGCCGATGGCGTCGGTGGTCGTCCATTCGCTGCCATCATTCGATGAGAAGGCGAATTTGAAATCCGAAAAAAAGCTGTTGGAGCCTTCGTAAATGAGGACGTAGGTTTCCGGCGTATTCGGCACGTAGCTGATCTGGTAGGTTGCCAGCGCATTCGGAATGCTCATTTCCACTGACCAGGAGCTGCCGCCGTTATTGGTGCGGAAGCCTTGCCCGTCCGTGATGGCGATTCCACTCGTTTCATTCTTGAAAGCGACGGCATAAACCGGCACATTCGCGCCCACGCTTACCGCCAGCCAGGTAGCTCCCCGGTCGTCCGTATGCCATATTCGCCCACGACTGGTGCCAATCCACATCCGGTCGCCGAGTGCGGCGTAGTTGCCACTGCCGTAATAAATAAAAATACCTTCGCCGGAGAGCCGGTTCGGGAGGTTGTTCAATTCCGTCCAGGTGTTGCCGCCATTGGTAGTGCGCCAGATGCGCAATACATCCACGCCGGGATCGCCGGTGGCCGGGCTGCCATAGGCAATGCCCACATTTGCATCAAAAAAGTGAACGGCAGTCAGCGCTTTGTTCAGATCATTGAAGGAGCCGACTTGCTGCGTCCAGGTTTGTCCGCCATTGGCAGTATGATACAAGCGACCGAGGCGCGATGTGCCGAGGTCATTCATGGCAACCCAGGCGGTGTTGGCATCCAGCGCACAGATGCTGATAGCGGTAAAATCCTGCCCGGCGGCGGCATCAATTATACCGGTTTGCCAGGTAAGCCCGCCGTTGGTGGTGCGGGTAAATTCGCGCGCCGCACTGGTGAACAGCGGGTTGATCGTCACGCCCCAGGCGGTACTGGCATCAATGGCAGCCAGCCCCTGAATGCCTCTGGGCGTGGCGGAGATGCCGGAACCAGCGGATGTCCATTGCGCATAAACATTGGAAAAGCAAACTTGCAGACACAAGCATGCCAGGGTCAGTAAAGGTCGTCTCATAAGAAGGTGGTGTTTAAAATTGTGTAAACTATTTTTGTGGTTTTTAATATGGCAATAAGGAACGATCAAACAATAACTTCTTGCTTTATAACGGAGCTTTTGGGCGTATTCTTCGTTAAAAAGCCTCGGCTTAGCGCTGCTATGCCTACGTTTTTTGCCTCGACTACACCCAAAATCTCTGGCTCCAAATCTAAGACTTATTATTTGCTCGTTCCCAAGTTACATATTCTATTTTATTTGAAATGAAAAAGCCGGAGCAATTTTCACAACTCCGGCTTTCTCTGCGCTTCACCGCCAATGCTTATTTTGCACGGCTGAAGACCATTTTCCCTTCCGGACTACCGCGCCCCGGGCAGTCGTCTTTTACGATCGTCATGGTCATCGAAACATCGGTTACTTCAAATTTATAGATGCCCTTAGCCTCTGCCGGACAAGCCATAGCGCCTTCCACATCCTGAACCGTAATTTGATCGCCCTCCGTGCTGTATTTTCCTTTCACTTCCGGGGTGCCGTCGTTGCCGAAGTCAACGGTGTAAGAATCTTCACCAATCGATAATTTCAGCATCATCATGTTTCCGTTTTCATCGGGTACTTGCATGGTCCAGTCGCCCTGGAGTGATTGCGCAAATGCCGCAAAGGGTAGCAGCAACAATAGCCAGAGCGTGTACTTCATCAGATTTTTCATAAAATGTTTGGATTTTTGGTTATTTAATTGTGCTAATTTACTGAAAATCAGACGGTGGTTGTATGAAAGTGTCTTGTTTTATCAGAACTTTTTACATTTGGTAAATTATCAATGCCTGTCTGGCTGACGAAACTGGAAGTTGCCGAGATTACAACAGGGTCACCATTTTGCTATTCTGTTCCAAAGTTGCTGAACTACTTCGGTTTTTTCTTGTGCTTTTGCGCCCTGCTCAGTACATTTGGCCGGTGTGGATGAACAAAACAAAAAACATGCGCCACTGGCTCCGCAGAATGTACCGCTACCTGAAAATTCAGGCATATCGCCTCCTCAAGTGGGTGTCGGAACGCATTGCACAGCCGAATTACCTCATCATTGTCAGCATCATTATCGGGCTGGTATCGGGGCTGGTAGCCGTACTACTCAAGGTGCTGGTGCACACCGTGCGCGAGTGGATGTATGGCAACGACCCCACGAGCGGGCGGCTGGGTTTCGTTTTTTTTCCGATTATTGGTATTGTGCTGACGGTAATTTACGGGCGGTTTCTGGTCGGTAAACTAGTGGACAGCAATCTGGGCAGCCTCATTCGTGCCATTGGCCGCAAGGATACCAATATTCCTATTCCTGAAACCTATACCCACGTTATCTCCAGTTCGCTTACCGTGGGCTTCGGCGGCTCGGTCGGGCTGGAAGCGCCTATCATCCGAACGGGGGCGGCCATAGGCTCCAATCTGGCGCGCATACTTCGCGTAGGGCGCAAAAAGCAAACGCTCTTCCTGGCTTGCGGCGCGGCTGCCGGCATGAGCGCCATTTTCAACAGCCCTATCGGGGGCGTCATTTTTGCATTTGAAGTGTTGCTGACCGAAGTAGCAATCCATTCTTTCATCCCATTGCTGATTTCGGCGGCCACAGGGGCGGTGGTTGCCAAAATGCTGTACTACGAGCAGTTGTTTTTTCTGCCTTCTACCGACTGGAACGTGGAAGCCATTCCTTTTTATCTGCTGCTGGGCGGTTTGTGCGGCCTGGTGTCGGTGTATATGATTCGCACCAACATCCGGCTGAAAAACTACTTTGCCAATGCGGAGCGCCCGCTTCTGCAGGTGGGGCTGGGAGGGCTGGCCCTTGGTTTGATGATCTTTCTGATGCCGCCTTTGTTTGGCGAGGGCTACGACACGATCAACCAACTGCTGATGGGCGATCTTGCATCGCTGGCCGACCGGAGCCCTTTCTATCGCTTTTTGCAGCACGAATGGCTGCTGCTCGGTTTTGCGGTCGTCATTTTGTTTGCCAAAGCTTTTGCCAGTGCCTTCACACTGGGCATTGGCGGCAATGGCGGGGTGTTTGCGCCCTCGATGTTTACCGGAGCGCTGCTCGGCTTTGTATTTGCGTACGCCATCAATCTGACGGGCTGGATGAATCTGCGGGTGGAGCATTTCATGGCGGTGGCAATGGCCGGGTTGCTGAGCGGGGTGTTCAAATCGCCGCTTACCGGCATCTTTCTGATTGCGGAAATCACCGGGGGCTATGCGCTGTTTGTGCCTTTGATGCTCGTTTCGGCCATTGCTTATTTTATTAGTAATTACTTTGAGTCGTATTCTATTTTTACCAAAGAGCTGTACCAGAAGGGGTTATGGGTGCCCGCACACGAGCGCGACCGCAGCATTCTGAAAACTATGTCGGTAGCGCCTTTGGTGGAAACCAATTTTAAAACCATAAAACCCGAACAAACGCTGGGCGAATTTGTAGAAAAGATTGCCAAATCGCGTCGTAATATCTTTCCGGTTGTGGATGCCAATGGTCGCTTTCAGGGCATTGTGCTGCTGGATGATGTGCGGGAAATCATGTTCGATGCGGAATTGTACGATCAAACGACGGTGCAGGATCTGATGCACAATCCGCCGGCCACGGTGGATATCGGCGAGCCAATGGAGCAGGTGATGGAAAAATTTGAGTATCACAATGCCTGGAATTTGCCGGTAGTTGACCAGGGGCAGTACCTGGGTTTCGTATCCAAATCTTCTATTTTCAATCAATACCGGCGCTTACTCATCGACCGAAGCAAAGAAACCTGAGCGGGTTATCGGCTGCGGCTTTTTCAAAAAATGAATCCGGTGAACATTTGGGCGATGCATTGCTTTGAACAAAATAGTGACAAATGCCATCTTTTCTTTGCTGGCAATGCGTTAACTTTAGCAATT
>CAZFBU010000173.1:0-8306 GCA_964517175.1 uncultured Saprospiraceae bacterium | reverse complement strand
AGCCACCAGATGACTGTTGCTCAATCGTTTAGCTCACTTTTACTTCCACACTGCTTTTCTTCTTTTCGTTCTTGGCGGTTGTGCCAAACACGTAATCCCAAAGCGGAGAGGACACACCAAACAGAATTTCATCTTCGCTGTAGTGATGAATTGCGTGATTCACCCAAAGCGCCTTCAGGAAGTTATTCGGCGCCCGGAAAATATGCACGCAATAGTGAATGAGCAAATAGAACGCGTAGCCTACCATAAAACCCGCCAGAAATGCAAAGGCAAACTTGCCGAGAATGGTGCGGAAAATAATCAGCAACAAGGTAGCAGCCAACAGCGCCGGCACCGGCGGCATCGCCAAACGGCTTTTATCTTTCGGATAGTCGTGATGGACACCATGCACGGTGTAGCAGAATTTCTGTCGCGCTTCGGATGCGTGCTCGCCCGGGTGATAAGCCCAGCGGTGTACCACGTATTCGGTGAACGTAAAAAAGAATATGCCACCAAAAAATAGCGCTACAACCTGCAAATTGCTGAGTTCTGTGGCGGTTTTAGTGTAGTACAATAAGCCAATTGCATACAGGAAAAACATTGTAACCGGAATAGAAATGTGCGACCGCGTCAGCTTGTCCAGCCACTTGTTTTTAAATAAAGGCACGGAGGTATTCTCATTGGAAACATAACCACTCTTACCATTGTAAGCCATAATGAAGATGTTTTTTTGGTTTACGGATAACAGAAAACAAAAATCACTATGCAGAACGCATATTTATTGTAACATGCTGCTACTGCTCAGTTGTTTTAGATAACGACGATATTTTCGTACATACGTCTTGTACAGTCGCTTGAAATTATCGTATTGAGAGGTCGGATGCTGCGACCCCAAGAAGCCCTGTTGGCGCATCCAGTCGTCGTTGAAGATTTTGCCAATATAACGGCTGCCGTGATCCGGCATGAGCGCCACCACCAGGTCCGTTGGCTTGAGTTGGTCTTTGATCTGAAATACCGCCTGCAGCGCCGAACCACTGGAATATCCCACCAGCAGTCCTTCGCTTTTCGCCAGTTGGCGTGCCCGGTGTGCGCTGCTGCGGTCGGTCACTTTTACGAACTCGTCAATCAGGTCGAATGCCACATTGTCCGGGATGATGGTTTTACCCAGGCCTTCCACCTTCCAGGAATGGATTTCTGACTTGTCAAGCAGGCCGGTTTCCCAATATTTTTTCAGTACGGAGCCGTAGGCATCCACGCCGATGATTTTGATATCCGGGTTTTGCTCTTTCAGGTAGCGCGCCGTGCCCGACAGCGTGCCGCCCGTGCCCACGCAGCAAATGTAGTGCGTGATTTTACCTTCGGTTTCCCGCCAGATTTCCGGCCCCGTCGTGTGGTAATGTGCGTCCGAGTTATCAAAGTTGAAATTCTGCGCCAGATAATACGAATTGGGAATTTCCCGCGCCAGTTGCTCCGCCCTGGAGTAATAAGACCTCGGATCTTCTGCATCGGCATCTGCAGGGCAAACGATCACTTCCGCGCCCATCGAGCGCAGCAGCATGATCTTCTCCTGAGAGGATTTGCTCGAAACCGTCAGGACACACTTGTAGCCTTTGAGCGCCGAAACCATTGCCAGGCTGAAGCCGGTATTGCCCGAGGTGGCTTCAATGATCGTGCCGCCGGGCGCCAGCTTGCCGCTGCGTTCCGCCTGTTCGATCATGTACAATGCAATTCGATCCTTGGCGGAGTGCCCGGGATTGAAAGATTCAACTTTTGCCAAAACCTTAGCAGGAATGTTTTTGCAGATTTTGTTGAGCTTGATGAGCGGCGTATTGCCGATTGTTTCCAGTACGTTTTTGTAGTACATAGATGCTACTGGGTTTGTTTAACAAATATTGCTCCTGACAAGTACCTTAAGACGTTTCTTCACGAAGAATGGTCACATCCTTTGCCACTTGGTTTGTCTTGATGAGCTAATTCGTCATTTCATCACAACGGTGAAGTTACCTTGCCGATGAAACCAGCGCCTCGAATATCGTCCTATAATGGGGCATATAAATCCCAACAACTGTATCGGGAGTACTGTACACGAAGCACCAGAGCAAAGATATAAAAAAATCTGCATGGTATGTGTTACTTAAATGCGGTTTTACGAGTGTATGACCATTGACTTTTATCACCTATTGAAATAACTTCACACCCGATTGGAATCGTAAAATATTGGAATTTAGATCAATGAATACAGGAATCGCCGAACATTGACGCAAGTGGAAACCTTTTAGAGTAGAATCGGATCAACATTGGTTTAGATTATTTTTAAATTAGATTTTTACCAAAATTTCTTATTGCACAAGACGACAATGAATATGAAGGTTTCTCTGAAAGTTCGCCTTATTTTGTACCATCGCGGTCGTATTTTGCTGCTAAAGCAAACCAAGCCCAACGGCGGCAACTACACCCTGGTGGGCGGCAATATAGAGGAAAAAGAATCGGCGAAGCAGTGCCTGATTCGGGAAGCCGAAGAGGAAGCAGGTATTACCCTGAAGGAAGTGGATCTGAAACTGGTGCACGTGCTGCAAAAGGTACAACACGACCAGCAGCGCATCGTTCTCTATTTCAAGGCATACCGCTGGGAAGGCAACCTCCAGGCAAAAGAACGGCACAAATTCAAGGAAGTGGAGTGGTTTGAGTTGGACCAGCTTCCGCGCAATCTCACCCAAACCGTGCGCCATGTACTGGAGCAGTACCGGCACGGTAATCTGTACTCCGAGATCAAACTAAAATGACGAAAGCGCCGCAACCTTCGGGCTGCCGCGCTTTTACTTTCTGCGTGTACGTGCTTCCTAACGCTAAGGCTTGATCGATTTACTGCGAACGAAAGTCGCTTTCGCTGTTTGCATTTTCTTGTTGGCTATCGCGCTGGCGGCACGTTTTGCAGCGGCATCAGACAGATAACGCTGGCTCGCCATCACGGTACGAATTTCGTGTACTTCCGCCAAAGATTTTGACTTCGAGCAGGAAGATTTTTTGGGTGGTACATTCACGAATTTCTTCGAGTTCTTACAATACTCTACCGGCTCATAGCTTATCGCACCGGTAATGGGGCACGTTCTTTTCTTCAGGTAATTTACCTCTCCGGTGATATGATCTACTTTTTTTACAATGCTCTCGTCCGTCGCTGCTGCTTTGGCGGCGGCGGCTTCAGCGTGGCTTTGCGCCTGTACGCCCGTTAGAGCTGCCATGCTGAGCAATACGAAAAGTATAAAAATTTGCTTCATAATATATTTGATTTATCTTAAAACAAGAGGTTTATTCCACGTCAAAGGCGAAAGGTATAAAACAATTGTGTTGTGATGTGTTATCGAAAAATTAATGTTTTCTTAAACCGGCACAACCACACCCTTTCATTTTTACAAAATAGAATTTTACACCGCAATTTCAAAATAATAACCCGAATAAAACAAAATAAACAGAATAAAATACCAATTCCATTCTCCGCGAACTGGATTCGTGCCTTACATGCCGTGATCGACATTTTCGTCCAATTTCTGTCATTTCCGCATTTTAAGCAAGCTGCTTTTTTACTTCTTATCGGCATTTTTTTTACCTTTCCTTCCTGAAAAAAAACCAACACGATCGCAGTATGCAGTTCCACCTTTACATCTTGAAAACCATTGGCTTAGCCTTACTAGCCGGGCTTCTGCTCGTCGGCTGTAAAAGCCAGCAACACACCCCGGACGACCTGCCGCCCAATCAACTCATCTTCGGCGATGGTGGCGGCATTACCGGCGCTACCACGTCGTTTATTTTACTGGAAAACGGACAAATTTTTAAAACCTACAGCCTCACCAGAGAAACGACCGAAGTGGGTAAGATCAGGAAAAAACAGGCCCGCGAACTCCTCGCGGAAGCCCACGCAATGGGCATGGAAAACCTCGACGTGAACGAGCCGGGCAATATGTACTATTTTCTCGAACTCAAAACCGATAATGGCAATCACCGCTGCACCTGGGGCGCACAGGGCTATGAAGTGGATGAAAAACTGCAAAACTTCCGCCAAAAGCTGCTCAACATCGCCCGCGAAGCCGCTAAATCAAAGTAATGTGCAAAACCTGCCTTTGAAAACACGAATCTTAACGTCTGATTATTCAACACAAAAACCTCTTTTTTCAATTTTTTCAAAAACCCAAAAGATGAAACGAGTTAATGTAATTCTCATTTTGTGCTTATGGTGCACATCGATCGTCTTCGGACAACAACGCATGAAACCACACCTTGACCAGTTCCGGAAATCCGAAACACCGGTTCAACTGGAAAACCTCCGGCTCCTGCAATCGATCTCCGCCGCGGTGCCGCCCGCAACGCCCAGTATTCTGGATTACAACCTGAACGATTTCACGCGATTGGGCGCGCTGAATAAACCAACGCCAGTTCCCGGCTTTTTGATAAAAACCGACGCAGTAACCGGCTTGCCCATCTACGTTAAAGGCAGCCTGCCAGATGCCGACGATAAGCTGGAGGAGCAAGCATTGGTATATCTGACAACATTGCAGCCAACATTGCAAATTGAAGATGCTTCCACGGAGTTTGATCTTGTAAAAAAGAGCATCGGCAAAGCCGGGCGCACCCACCTCCGCCTGCAGCAAGTGTACCGGGGCGTGAAGGTTTATGGTGCAGAAGTCACGCTGCACGCGCGCGACGGGAAAATCAATCTGCTGACCGGGCGCTATTTTCCCACGCCAAAGCTGCGCAGTGTAGAACCCAAAATATCGAAATCGATCGCCGTTCAAACTGCCTTTCAGGATGTGAGCAAGCGCACCAACGTCAAACAACTAACGCCTGTGGAATTGCGCCTGATCGCCGGCAAGCAAGCCGAAGCAGAATTGGTTGTTTATCACAAAAACCGCGATCCCGAAGCCGAAAGTTTGGCATGGGCAATCACGCTTCGCCCGAACGTAGCGCACCAGTGGGCCTACTTCGTTGATGCCACAACGGGAGCAATTTTGCACCAGTTTAATGAAATTTGCCGCCTGCACTATCACACACACGAGCCGCTGCCCACGCCCGCGCCTCTGCCGCCGCGTACGGCTACCGCCCGGGATCTGTTCAACACCAACCGCACCTTCAACGTCTGGCAGGAAGGCGATATCCTTTATCTGATCGATGCTTCCCGCCCCATGTTCAACGCTGCCCGCTCCAGTATGCCCGACGAACCGATTGGCGTCATCTGGACGATTGATGGTTTGAATACTTCACCGGTAAACGACGACTTTACGGTTGACCACGTTCGTTCCACCAATAACCAGTGGAATGTCGCCACCTCTGTCTCCGCGCATTACAACGCCGGCAGGGCTTACGAGTATTTTGCACAAACTTTTAACCGCAATGCCATCGATGGACAGGGCGGAAATATTATTTCTCTGATTAATATTTCGGAAGACGATGGCAGCGGCATGGATAATGCTTTCTGGAATGGCGCGGCGATGTTTTATGGCAATGGCAATGTCGCCTTTGAACCGCTCGCTCGCGGACTGGACGTAGCCGGTCACGAAATGACCCACGGCGTCATTCAGAACGAAGCAAACCTGGAATATCAGGATGAACCGGGCGCATTGAACGAGTCCTTCGCCGATGTCTTTGGTGCCATGATCGATCGCGACGACTGGCAGATTGGCGAGGATGTAGTGCGGCGGGCAGCTTTCCCCTCCGGCGCGCTGCGCGACATGGCCGATCCGCACAATGGCGGCACCAGCCTGAACGACAATGGCTGGCAACCCAGGCACGTTTCTGAGCAATTTCGTGGCACTGCCGACAACGGCGGCGTGCACATCAACAGCGGCATTCCAAACCGGGCATATTATTTCTTTGCGACGGCAGTTGGGCGCGATGTTGCCGAGCAGGTTTTCTACGATGTTTTGAGTAATTACCTCGTGCGTACCTCTCAGTTTATCGATCTTCGCCTGGCGGTGATTGAAGCCGCTACAAATGCGCATGGGCAATCGGTTGCCGATGCAGCAGCCAACGCTTTTGATATGGTTGGCATCACCGCCGGACAAGGCAGCCAGGCACCTACGGATGTAAGTGTGAACAGCGGCGATGAGTTTATTCTATATTCTAATGGAAATCAGACCACACTGAACATCGTTACGCCGGACGGGCAGGCGATTTCAACGCCGCTCACCGATGTGGGCGCACTGAGCAAACCAAGCGTGACCGACGACGGCAGTGTCATTGTTTATGTCGCCCGCGACCAAACGCTGCGGGCCATATTCATCGACTGGAATGCGCTTTCGGCTTCTCAGCAAACATTGAGCGAAGACCCCATCTGGCGCAACGCGGTCGTTTCCAAAGACGGCAACCGCCTCGCAGCCATCACCGATGATTTTGATAATCGGGTTTTTGTATTCGACTTTTCCACCACTCAGACCCGGTCGCAGGCATATTCGTTGTTCAACCCAACTTTCACCCAGGGCGTCTCTACCGGCGATGTGGCTTATGCGGATGCGATGGAGTTTGATTTTTCCGGCGAATTTCTGATGTACGATGCACTGAATACAATCAGCAATACCTTCGGAGAGGATATCGAATACTGGGACATCGGCTTCCTGCGCGTTTGGAATAATGCAACCAATAACTTCGGCGACGGCTCCATCCAGAAGCTATTCACGGCCCTGCCAAACGATATCAGTATTGGTAATCCGTCTTTTTCCAAAAATTCGCCTTTTATTGTTGCTTTTGATTACGCCGACTTTTTTAATGAAGAATACTTTGTGCTGGGTGTCAACTTCCAGACCGGCGAAGTCGGTACCATCTGGCAAAACCCGGATTTGGGCTTCCCCAGTTATTCTACGGATGATAGCCGATTGATCTTTGATGGCTTTGCGAACAACAGCAGCGTGGTGGCGGTTACCGAACTGGCAAATGACAAAATCAACGGTGCAGGCTCCGCATTTGTACTGGTAGAGGGCGATTTTTCCGGTGCGCGCTGGGGCGTTTGGTTTGCCAACGGACAACGCGTTCTTACCAGCAACGAAGCGCTCACGCCTTTTGAGCAGAGCCTGGAAATATTTCCAAACCCATTTCAGGAAATCGTTTATCTTCGCGGCGAATCGGCGACGAGCGGTGTGCTGCGGGTGGAAGTTTTCAATCAGCTCGGGCAGCGTCTGAAGAGCGAGAACTTTAGTGTGGGCAGCGGCACCTGGCAGGAGTCGCTAGGCTTGCGCAACCTGGCTGCCGGTTCTTACGTCATTCGCGTGAGCGCAGGCGATGCCAGCGTCAGCCGCACCGTTCTGAAATTGCGATAGGTTGATGCGATGGAGGATTGAAACCCAAAAATGGAAGCTCCATCCTCCATCCAATCTTTCAACGGATAATTTTTTATATGAATATTGCCATTCTTTCCCGGGGTCCGTATTTGTATTCTACCCGCAGCCTGCTGCGCGCGGGTGTACAACGCGGGCATTACGTGCAGGTGGTGGATCACCTCCACTGCAGCCTGGTACTGGAAGAAGCCACGCCAACCGTTTATTGCAATGGCAATCGGCTGGATTACATCGATGCCGTCATCCCACGCATTGGCGCTTCGGTGACTTACCAGGGCGCCGCCGTGATCGGGCAGTTTGAGGCGATGGGCATTTTTACCACAACGGACTCAACCGCGCTGTTGCAGGCACGCGACAAGCTGCGCTCTTTACAAAAACTCCTGAGCCTGGATGCACCGATCCCCCGAACGGTTTTCGCCGTAAACGGTCTGGATCTGGAAGAACTGATCGAACGCGTCGGCGGATTTCCGGTGATTATTAAAATGCTGGAAAGTACCCACGGCGTAGGTGTTTTGCTGGCACACGATTTATTGCAGGCAAAATCCATCATCGAAGCTTTTCAGAAAGTAGGCCAACGCGTCATTGTGCAGGAATTCATAGCCGAAGCAGCCGGAGCGGATGTGCGCGCGCTGGTCGTGAACGGCAAAGTTGTAGCCGCTATGATGCGCCAGGCGAAAGACGGAGAGTTCCGCTCCAATCTTCACCGGGGGGCTTTTGCGACCAATATAAAGCTCACCAATCAGGAACGCGACCTCGTGGTGCGCATTTCCACTGCCATGAATCTGGATATTGCCGGCATTGATTTGCTGCGCTCCAGCCGCGGCCCGCTCATCATGGAAATCAACGCATCTCCCGGTCTGGAAGGTATCGAAAATACAACGGGTAAAGATGTGGCGGGCAGCATTATTCGACTGGTGGAAGAAAAAGTGAAGAAAATGAAAGTGCAACGCCCCTGACCAGATTTTGATAGTGAGTCAAATAGGGGATGCGATTTCGTAAATCTTAAAG
>CAZFBU010000172.1:0-8390 GCA_964517175.1 uncultured Saprospiraceae bacterium | reverse complement strand
AGGATTTTCGGTTCGTCAGACCAATAGTCTGCCCCAATCAAATCCCCATCAAAAAAGGTGGCGAAAGGCCCCGCTGGGTAGGTGATCGTAACCTCTTGCCCCACGATAGTGGAAAAGGTGCTGAGCAAAATAAGTAAGGATAAAAGGGTATTCTTTTTCATTGTTGATTCTTTTGGGTGCGAAATTAGGTTAATCCCAAAAGACATGACAATAACAAAAGATAACAAATGAGGCTAGGGGTATCTTTTTGTAGCGATTCGTCTTTTAATTCTACTCAATGAAACAGGCGTGATACCCAATACGTTGGCAATATATTTGTCAGGCGCTCGACTGACAACAGTCGGATAATCCTTCATATATTTTAGATACCTTTCTTCAGGGGACAATAAAACAAATGATTCCACCCTTTGATAGACTTGCCTCATCCCTCTTTGCCCAAGTCCCATTTTGTTTAAATCTAAAAATTTAGAATTTTTGACCACATCATGAAAGGAATCATAGTCCATTGTATAGACCTTTGTACGCTCCAATGCTTGAAAAGTATACTTGGAGGGCTCATCAAATAAAAGGGAACTCACATTTCCAAAAACATGATATTCGGGGAACAGTTGGAAGGTTATTTCATCCCCATTTTCAGTAATGTGATAAGCACGTACCAATCCCTTTCTAATGAAATAGACATCTTTTTTTGTTTCCCCCTCTTGTATGATGACTGCTCCTTTTTCCATGGACTTTATAATGAGATGTCTGAATAATACCAGCAGACTTCCAATTTTCATAATTCCTTGGTTTTAGGTATTCTGTGTTAGAATTACAAAAGACACAACAGTAATTTATCCTAATGGTTTTCGGACTTGCTCTATAAGGTTAGATTACCGTAAGATAGCAAAATTTAGTTGGATTAGAGAGGCAGTCGCTCGTGGGTGGTGTGTCTTATACCAGTTTGGAAGTCGCCCCGAAGGCAACAGATGCTTTCGGGAGAAGTCGAGCGAAGCGAAATCCCGTATTGTAGGTCGGGATCAGAAATTGCACCGTAGGTCAATGACTCCTATGGAGCGTCCCTTCGGGGAAACCATAAATAATTGGAAATCAATTTTTAAGGGCTTATCAATACGCCATTATCGGTTGAAAATTGGTATAATGCCTTTGAATCCTGCCAACCCCACCTTTGCTGATATTGTATTTTTTCGCTCCAATATTACTCCAAATTCGTCACAATCAACTCCGACAAATCATACACCATCACCTCCTCCTGCTTGTCTTTGGCTTTCACGCCATCGCTCATCATCGTCAGACAGAAAGGGCAATTCACTGCGATGATCTCCGCGCCGGTTGCCAGCGCCTCTTCCGAACGCTCGATGTTGATGCGCTTGTTGCCGGGTTCGTCTTCCTTCCACATTTGCGAGCCGCCTGCGCCGCAGCACAAGCCATTTTTGCGGGAGCGTTTCATTTCCACCAGATCGTTGTCCAACTCCGCCAATACGGATCGAGGTGCTTCGTACACCCCATTCACGCGCCCCAGGTAGCAGGAATCGTGGTAGGTAATGCGCTTGCCCTTGAATGCGCCGCCTTCTTTGAGCTTGATGCGCCCTTCGTCGATAAGTTGTTGCAAATACTGTGTGTGGTGTACTACGTCATAATTGCCGCCGAGCGCCGGATATTCGTTCTTCAGCGTATTGAAGCAGTGTGGACAAGCCGTGACGATCTTTTTGACGTTATAGGCATCCAGCGTTTGAATGTTCTGCAAAGCCGACATCTGGAAGATAAACTCATTGCCCGCGCGCCGCGCCGGATCGCCTGTGCAGCTCTCTTCGTTGCCAAGAATGGCAAACTCGATCTCCGCAGCCTGCAATATTTTCGCGAAAGCGATGGTCACTTTCTGGGCGCGCGCGTCATAGCTGCCTGCACAGCCTACCCAAAACAAAACTTCCGGCGCTTCGCCCGCAGCGGCGTAATCCGCCATCGTTTTTATGTTTAATTCACTCATAAATAATTCTTTTATTCTGCTAAAGTATCAAAATCCTTAGGATTTCGCTTAGCGTTCATGATCGCAATGATCTGAACCAAATTTTCGATTACAAAATAAATGATTAGATAACTATTGAATCTAATGCAACGATAGCCTTTTTCTTGCAATTTTTCATTTTGGCAAAAGGCATACCGCCCCGGATGGTTTTCCAATTCCCTGACTTTTTGAAGCAAAGCTTCAACGAAAGCATCCGCTTTATTTTCAGAAACTTGCTCAGCAAGATATTCATGAATATCACTGAGTTCATCCATTGCTCGAAAGCTCCAACTTATTTTTGTCGAATGCTCTTCCAAACCTTTATCAGATTTTGAACTTCACCGTGGGTTAAAAATTTTCCTTCATCCACCTGTTGACGCCTTTGTTCCAAAATGCTGAGCAATTCATCATCGCTTAAAGGCTCTCCCTCTAAAGCTAAACTTTCCGTAGGCTCAATTGATTCAATCAGTCCCGCATCCTGCAAGGATTGGATGATTTTTAAAACCACTTTTTCTTGCTGCGGCTTAATATTTATTTGATATGTCATAATATGATACTTTTCCTTTAAAACTAAAAACGACTGCGCATTACATTGAACATTGAACGCTTAAACATTTAAACTTTACAACTCCCGCGCCCAGGCATCGCGGTCCACGCCCATCTGCCAGGCAGAACCGCCGTTCTCGATGCTGTTGAACAGGGGCATCCATTCCTGCGGACCGGCAGATTCAGTCAAAATCTCATAGCGACGCATTTTCATAATTGGTTCCAGCGGATCAATCAGCACCGGACATGCCTCCACGCAGGCATTGCAGGTGGTGCAGGCGTGCAGTTCCTCGCGCGTGATATAGTCGAAGAGTGATTTTCCGTCCTGGTAATTGTCTTTCGTCAATGGCTTGGAAGCATCGATCTTGAATTCCTCCTTGCCGCTGTCGATATTTTTGCCAATCTCGGTGGCACGGTCGCGAATGTCCATCAAAATCTTGCGGGGCGAGAGCTTCTTGCCGGTGATATTCGCCGGGCACTGCGCCGTACAACGCCCGCATTCCGTGCAACTGTAAGCATCAAGGATGTTTTTCCAACTTAGGGTAAATACATCGTTCGCGCCGAATTCCGGCAACTCCTCCGATTCTTCCATCGTCGTCGATTCAACCTCCATGCCCATCATGGACTTTACTTCGTTCATAATTTCGGGCATATTTTCCATTTCACCGCGCGATTTTTGCTTCGCAAAATAAGTATTCGGAAAAGCCAGCAGGATGTGCAAATGCTTGGAAATCGGCAGATAATTCAAAAAACCAAGTACCGCAACAAGATGCAGCCACCAGCCAGAGCGCTCTACCAGATGCAGTTGGCCTTCGCCCAAGCCGCCGAAGAGCATGGGACCAAGCCAGGAACTCACCGCCAGCGTGCCGGAATCTTTGTAATGCGCCGGATCCATTTGCTGCAGCAACACATCCGCGCCGTTCATACTGAAAATGCCGACCAGCAATATGATTTCCAACAGAAGGATGATGTTCGCATCGCGCTTGGGCCAGCCGCGCATTTCCGGCTTCTCGAAGCGGTTTACTTTTAAAATATTGCGCCGAATCAGAAAGATGACCGTAGCGACAAACGCCAGCAGCGACAGCACTTCGATGAAGCTGATGATAAAAGTATAAAAACCGCCCAACTTATCGGCAAAGAACCGGTGCACGCCGAAAATGCCGTCTATGAATATCTCGATCAGCTCGACCTGCGTGATCACGAATGCGGCATAGATGAAAAAGTGAAATACCGCCGGTATCCAGTTCTTGAACATTTTCTGCTGCCCGAAAGAAATCAGTAGCACATTGCGCCAGCTTTGCGCAGCGTCGAGGTGGAGCGTTTCGGGCTGACCGAGCAGGATATTGCGCCGGATTTTGGAAAATTGCCACACCGCGAAACCGATAGCCCCCAGGGCGACTACGATGAAAATTATTTGTTGAAGCATATCGTCGTTTTATTTGATTGATAAGAGGATGCAGCCAGAGCAATAACACTCCAACACGCTAATATCCCATACATCCCAATATCCCATTATCAATTTTATTTGCGAATTTTCGCTAAAATAACAAGCGATTCGATTATTTTCGGAAAAATAAGACATTCAAATTTACAATTCATACCGATTTTAAATAAAATTGGCTATAAATTTACGGCATGAAAATACTGAACGAGCGCCAGATACAACAAAAAATCCAGCGATTAGCCATTGAAATCCTGGAAAACAACTACGAGGAAGGTAAGATCATCCTCGCCGGCATCAACAATAATGGCTACCGCTTTGCCGAACTGCTGCGCGCGGAATTGCAGCAACTAAACAAGGTCAAAATCATTATGACCCGCATTCGCCTCAACCCGGCAGCGCCCCTGGCGGAAGCAATTGAAGTAGATATGCCGCTGGCGGAACTGGCCAACAAAACGATCATCCTCATCGACGATGTTGCCAATACCGGGCGGACGATCTTCTACGCTTGTAAGCCTTTGCTGGAAATTTTGCCGAAAAAGATCGAAGTTGCCGTATTGGTGAACCGCACGCACAAATCATTCCCGATCAAAGTGGACTACGTGGGGCTTTCGCTGGCAACAACGCTCCGGGACAACATCAATGTGCAAATTGAAAAAGCGACAGACCAGGCGGTCTTCCTCGACTAAACCTGACTGATGGCGAGCAGTTTTTCTTCCAGCTTTTCCTTAATGAAGGGCATTTTTTCCAGGGCTGCTTCGTAACCCAACTCGTAGATTTCCTTTTGCCGATTGAAATTAAAGATATTGTACTCGATCACTTTGGTTGGTTCAATGACGACGTCGCAACGCTGCAGATTCGGGCGCGTATTTGCCCAGATGGACATCTCAAACACCCGCGCCGCTATGCCGATCATACCGTTAACCGTCTTATCATCCACCGGAATATTTGGCATCACATTCACCCCAATGATCGCATCCGCGTGGCGAAGCAGGGGCTTGGTTGGCATATTGTTGAGCACGCCGCCATCCACATAAAGTTGCCCGTCAATTTCTACAGGTTTGAATACCAATGGAATAGCAGAGGAAGCCATGACCGTTTCGTAAATCAGCCCGGTGTTTTTGATTTCCAGTTTTCCGGTTTTCAAATTGGTAACGGCAACGTACAAATCTTTTTGCAGGGAAGCAAAGTCGTCGTCCGGAATCACTTTAACCAGGCGTTCCCGCAGGTAATCCAGCGAAGCTAACCCCTTATTGGGCAATGCCACCCGAAAGATTTTGAAAATGCTGGTCTCACTGACAAAGTCGAGCATTTCGTCCGGCGTTTTACCGGCGGCGTACAATGCCCCCACAATAGCGCCCGCACTCGTGCCCGCAATGACCTCCGGAAAAATATCGTGCTCCTCCAGCGCCTTCAGCACGCCGATGTGTGCAAATCCTCTCGCGCCACCACCTGATAAGGAAATTCCGATTTTCATGTTATTCAAAATTTAATAGAAAACCTGTCAGTAGAATAAACGTACTGACATGCTGGCTAAGTTCTAAAAGATTACGCTTTAACCTTTTATTTATGTTATTGCTTGACAAACGAAAGCGACCAGGAGCGATGGTCGCGGATGATCGTCAGATTGTACACCCCGGGAGCGAAATTTTTCAGATCAAACTGCGTCTGCAAATCAACGTTTTGCACCTCCAGTACCATCTGCCCGAGCGCATTGGTGATGCGCACGCGGTCGAAGCCCTGCGGGCTGGAGAGGTTTAATACATGGGGTGCCGGATTTGGGAAAAGCGAAACGCCTTCCGCCAGCATCGGATCGAGCAGGCTGCTGATCAGGTCGATATCCTGAATATATCGAGGTAGTATCTGATATCCTTCGTCATAAGGCGGTGCATTGTCGAACTGACCACCAATGCCCGTCAGATTGAAAGCGCCGCCCGGAGGCATGGTGCCAAAAATATCCACATCATTGTCGATGCGCATTTGAATAATATTTGTACCATCTGTGGTAATATCCACATTAAAACCGGAACCGGAATTAGTCCACTGTGTTGGATCAACCAATGTAAATATATTTTCAAAAGTAATCAATTGCGACTCCGTAGCTTCGCCCAGTGCCGTGACTACGGTAGGTTCCATTAATTCATGATCGGTAGAAACCAGTTCTACTTCTACGACTTCCATTTGCGTCAAGCCATTGAAAAAGTCAATCGTGCCGCGCACTTTAACCTCATCGCCTTCGGTGACGGTGTAGCCGAGGCTGCTGTTGTTATTAAAAATGCCGATACCGTCGCCTGCATCATCAATAATGGTAAATTGCAAACCGGCAAGACGAAGATTGCCACCATAGACAATACCCTGCAATTCGCACTGCACGCCGAGGGAGTCGGGTTCGCCGTTCGGGTCATTTGCGGTGACGATGCCAACCGGATAAGCCGGAAAAGCCGATGGCGCCAGAACGTAGGGATCAATATCGGAAACAAACCGAGGAAAAAGCTGGTAGCCGCCGTCGAGCGGCAGCCCAAAATCGAACTGCCCGCCGATGCCGGTCACGGTGAAAGTGCCGGTGGGCGCGCCCTGCCCAAAAACCTCCGAATCGTTGTCGATGCGCATCTGGAAGGTATCCGTGCCATTGGTGATGTCAATGTTGAAGCCGTTGCCGGAGACGCGCCAGTCGTCCAGGTCAAGTAGTTGTACATCTTCGATGCGCACCAGTTGGGACTCGGTGGATTCATCAAGCCTGGTGACGACCGTTGGATCCGCGAGCGGATTGCCCTGCGATTCCAGCCAGAGGGTATCGGGTACAATTTGCGTCAAGCCGTTGAACTGATCGATCGTGCCGCGAATGATTACTTCGTCGCCCTCCGTTACGGTGTAGCCGAAGTCAGGGACTGAGCTGAACACGCCGATGCCATCGTTGTTCGCATCAATAATGGTGAACTGCAAGCCGTTGCCTGCACCCCGCAGATTGAAGCCATACACGATGCCCTGCAACTGGCACTGCACGCCCAGGGAGTCGGCTTCGCCATTGGCATCATTTGTTGTCACCGTGCCTATCGGATAGGCAGGATAGATATTTTCTTGGACAACCGTAATGGTGCCCACCATCCCTAGCCCAAAGTGCGGATCGCAGCGATAATCGTACGTACCAGGAACGGTGAATGTAAATTGATACATCCAGGGCGCGCCAGCCGCTGCGCCATTGCCAAAGCCTACCGGGTTATCGGGATAGGTAGCCTGCGTGCCATTGACGTTGTGAAAACCGCCGATGTTGTTCCATTGTACGGTTTCGCCGACTTTAACCGTCAGGTCTTTCGGTGTAAAAATATTGCTCTGTACCGTAACGACGTGGTCTTGTGCGTAGAATGTAGTGGCGATTGCCAAAAAGAAAAGTGCCAAAAATAGTTTTTTCATGTGATCGGTTTTGGTAGTTTTGAAAGTACAAAGGTAGTAAAATGAGCAGATCAAATGAACGGTCATAATTGCAGATATCAGCTAGTGCTATTATTTGACAAAAGTGAGCATATCACGGGGTTTTCAGCAAGCTTTAGCGTCATTTTTCTTCTTCTTAAATACTGAAATTCAAGTATTTATATCTCTAAAGACATTCCTCTTTAGCTTTAAAAAAATATAGTTTTGCGAGCCGGGTAAAATCAAATTTTACTCTTTGTTTACAGCAATTTTGTAATACTTTAAATTGAAAAACACCGAAATGATATAAAAACCTTTGAAGGGTAGTTATTTGTTAGTGTAAACTATACAAAAATTTAATATCCTGTTAACATGCGTATCTTAATTTTGGGACGATTATTCAAACTTTAGTTTAAACTAAAAACACTGGTTTATGAATTTTTCGAAACTTTTCAAAATCTTGTGCGCAGTTGCCGTATTTGCATTGGCAAGCATGCAAATTGCACAGGCACAGGGTGTTACGACCTCCACTATGCAGGGGGTCATCGTAGATACCAACAACGAACCGCTAATCGGTGCGAACATCTTGGCCGTACACCAGCCAACGGGTACAACCTATGGTGCAGCTACGGACCTCAACGGTGGTTATCGCATTCCAAACATGCGCATAGGCGGTCCTTATCGCCTGACGATCTCTTACACTGGCTACGGCGAGCAAGTCGTGGAGGGTATTTCTCTGCGCCTTGGCGAAACTTATCGCAAGGATTATACGCTGGAAGAAACCAGCATCGAACTGGCAGCCATTCAGGTAACGGCTCGCCCGGGTACAACGGGTTCCAACTCTGGTGCTGGTACGCAGATTACATCTGATGACATCGATGTCGTGCCTACCCTGAATCGTGACCTGAGCGACTACGTGCGCCTTACGCCTCAATCCACTGGTTTTGGTGGCGGTACGTCGTTTGCGGGTGTGAACAACCGCTACAACGC
>CAZFBU010000171.1:0-8433 GCA_964517175.1 uncultured Saprospiraceae bacterium | reverse complement strand
ACTTCATATAATAAAAAAACAAAAACGCCACCAGTACGATCAGCGCCAATTCCATCATATTGCCCAGCGCGCGGTTTTTAATGCGCAGCCGAATGAGGGCTATGGTAGCTGCCAGCAAGCCCAAACCTGCGAAAAACAGCATGCCGCGCAGGTTCATATCCGCCGACTGTATGCTTTCCTTGAATTGAGCGGCTACGCGCAGGATCAATTCCCGCACGACCGGTCCCACCAATGCCGTTAAAAATCCGGCGATCAGTAATTTCCAACTGGCAATGTCTTCCCGCAGCCGGTGAATACTGCGAATCACACTGGTAATAATGACCCAGATAAAAAACAACTCCAGCCCCACCTGCACTGCTCTGCCAAAGTTCGAGGAGCCTAACACGCCCGGCAAAAACAAGAACGATAGCGCCAGCACAATGCCCAGCGCCACTGCCGCTATCGCCGAAGCCCGCAGCATTACATCGTTGTCCACATGCCCTTCCGCTTCCGGGCTATTCTTTACATTTCTTTTAGCCATTGCCCAATTTTTTATACAAATCATTAATGCTTGCCACCATTTTATCCCAACCGTAGCGCACTTTGCCCGCGCGTACGCCCGCAGTCAGCTCCGCTGCTCGGTTGTTGGTAAAAAAATCAACGATCGCATCAGCAATGGATGTGGCATCCACGTCCACCACGTAGCCTTCCCTGCCGTGTGCTATAATTTCCGGTAGCCCGCCTACCCTGGTCACAACCATCGGCTTTTCAAAATGAAATGCCAGTTGAGATATTCCGCTCTGCGTAGCCGTTCGATATGGCTGCACGACCAGGTCCGCCGCTCCAAAATAGTGTTTTACCTGCTCATTGGGTATGAAATCATTATGCAAAATGACGCTTTCCGCTAACTTGTGTTCTGTAATAATTTCCTGGTAAAATATTTCATCATCGTAAAATTCCCCGGCAACCAACAACCGAACATTCATTTTCTGAATGCGTTCGTCACTCATGGCCTCCAGCAATAAATCCAAGCCTTTGTATTTTCGGATAAAACCAAAAAACAAAATGTATGCATGGTTTTCGGACAATTGCAAGAAATGTAAAGCCGTTTTCCGGTCCACCAACGCTCCGTAGCTGTCATAAATCGGGTGTGGCGAATAAGTGAATGGTTTAATGCGTGTAAAATATCGCAAATCCTCTCCTACCGAGCGCGACATGACGAGGAAGCCATCCGCCGACTGCACAAAATAATGAGTCAGCAGGCGATCACCCGGATAGCTTTCGTGCGGAATAATATTATCAGTAATCGCAATAACCTTAGTGTGCCTGTTCTGCTTCGCGATGCGCGCGATGGTGCCCAGGCAAGGTCCCATGAATGGTATCCAAAAACGTACGATCAGCAGATCGGGCTTTGCCCGCCGGATCAAATTTCCGACCCGGAACCAGTTGAAGGGATTAATCGAATTTATCAAAGTATTGATTTTCAGCCCTTCAGGAGCGGGATCATCGGTAAACTGTGTTTTACCCGGAAAAAAAACAGCAGGATATTGTAAGCGAAAAGAAATAAGCTCTACTTCTGCACCCTGCGCTTGCAATTCCTGAGCCAGCCGCTCGGAGAAAGCGGCAATGCCACCGCGGAGCGGATGCGCCGGAGAAAGCAGGATCACTTTTTTAAAGTTCAAGTACTTGATATTCAACAGTTAGTCAAGTTTGGAATCACCGATAATTTTCTCGATCAAATACTGGTTTCGGTCGGGTGCTGTACGGGTGACCAACTCAGCGAGAAAGCCCGTCAAAAACAATTGTGTACCGAGAATCATCACCACCAATGCCAGGAAAAATGCCGGTTTATTCGTCAGGCTTTTTATCGGATCAAGCAGTTTGGCAACGATCAGATATATCGCAATACCAAAGCCAATCAGAAAAAATACCGTACCCCACATGCCGAAAAAGTGCATGGGGCGCTTGCCAAATTTGGAGATGAAAATCACGGTCAGCAAGTCGAGCGGACCACGAATGAAGCGCTCGATGCCAAATTTCGTCACGCCGTACTTGCGCTCCTGGTGCTGCACTACTTTTTCGCCGATGTTTTTAAAGCCTGCCCACTTCGCCAGCACCGGAATGTAGCGGTGCATGTCGCCGTAAACTTCGATGCTTTTCACTACGCGGTTTTTGTAGGCTTTGAGTCCGCAATTGAAATCGTGCAGCATGATGCCCGTCATGCGCCGTGCCGTCCAGTTGTAGAATTTGCTGGGAATATTTTTGGTCAGCACCGGATCGTGCCGCTTTTTTTTCCAGCCGGAAACCATGTCGAAACCATCTTCCGTAATCATTCGGTACAATTCCGGCACCTCGTCGGGGCTATCCTGCAAATCCGCATCCATTGTAATAACCACCTCGCCGAGCGCCGCCTGAAAGCCAACATTGAGCGCCGCCGATTTGCCATAATTTCGGCGGAACTTGATGCCCCGAAGATTTGGATTTTGTGCTTGCAGTGCTTCCACAACTTTCCACGAATCATCCTTGCTGCCATCATCTACCATGATAACTTCGTAAGAAAAGTTGTGCTCTTCCATCACACGCCGAATCCAGGCTTCTAATTCGGGAAGCGATTCTTCTTCATTAAACAACGGTATGACTATTGAAATATCCATATTTGCCACTTGGGTTCCGTTTATGAACGCCCGGCAGCAATTTTAAGTATAAAAACTGGAATGTGGGAATTATGAAGGCAGAGATTTGCATCAGCGCCGCATAACCGCCGCCACGCCCAGAGAAAGCAAAAAACCGCCGATCAGGCTCCAGCCCCAGCCCAGGAAAGAATTGGCGATGGTGACGGTAAAATCCTGCTCTTTGAAATCCTTGATGCTGTCTTTCATATCCGACATCTCGAAGCGCTTGGCCATGCTGGCAATCTGCTCGAACAGAATTTCTTTCTGCACTTCGATTAATTCCGGATCCAAAACATTGTACAGCAGATAATTGAAACCATAATACACCGCACTGGTAACGGCAAACGTAGCAAATGACATGCGCAAACCAAGCAGCAGCGGATATGCATCCGGACTGAACTTCCGGTCATCGAGGCAAGCCTTCGCCATCGCCGCCAGATAGATTACCAACGAACCCCAGGCGACTATCGGGTTAAAAAACAGCTTAATATTTACATAATAAAAAAGCAGGTAGTAGGCAACGACGCCTACCCCTGCTGTGAGTCCGTATTTTACAGCAATATTTGTGTTCATGTGTTTCTTTAAGCGCCTGCGCTCTCTGGCGCTTTTCGTTGTGAAATAGCGGCGACAATCAAGCTGATGATGACGCCGATAACCAGTGTGCCAATCGCACCGAAAGCGGCCAGCATGCCGGGGTTCATCATCCATTTTGTGAAACTCGTCGCCTGGTCAATTTGTTCATCATTCAGTCCCTGATCAATCATCGCATCCCGCTGGGCTTCCGCGATGAAGTCAATGAGGTCAGGCGCAACGAAGGAGAAAAAGATGTAGCCCCAGACAGCCGTCACCACAGCGATAACGAGTGTTGCCCAGAAGCCAACCATGAAGCCTCGCCCGAAGGTCATGTAGCCGCCCAGTTCTTCCCGGTGTTGTTTCATTGCCAGGAACAAAGCCCCGCCCAGGATACCCCAGGTGAGGAGGTTGTTAACCCAGGTAAAAGTAGTGTTCTGACCGGAATAATCGGCAAAGCCGGAAACGTGAAAAAGCAAGCCAACCGCGATCAGGATCAAGCCGGCAATCAAACCGTAGCGCACACCGGTTGGGCGAGGCGATACGTTTGCTGGATCAATTTGAGGTGCATCGTCAAGAGTACTCATAAACATGATTGTTTTAAAGTTGGTGAAAAAAGAAGGTGATTTGTTATTTGTTATTTGTTAATGGTGTCATTGTAATCAATAACAAATTAACAGCTAACAACAATTCCTGACTAAGTTGCAAATTAAATTTGGCAAAACAAAGCATTTTCTATGGACGATGGAAAATTTCCGATTGATAGTTATGAATAATCGCCAAAACACGTCCCATTAGTTTTCGACCAATGAAGGGCGAGTTCTTTGATTTAGACCGGATATCACTCCTATCGACGATCCACTCTGCATTTGGATCAAAAATAGTCAAGTTTGCAACTTGTCCGGTTTCGACACTCGGCACCGGCAGCCCAAAGCGCACTCGCGGGCGTACGGCCAGCAATCTGACCATTTCCGCAACGGAAAGCCTATTGTTTAGTACCGACCAGCTGGCCGCAAATGCCGTCTCCAGTCCGATAGCGCCAAAGCTGGCATAAGGAAATTCGCGCTTTTTACCTTCCTCGTCCACCGGTACATGGTTCGAGTTGATAAAATCAATCGTGCCATCCAGCAGCCCGGCGATCAGCGCTTCCCGATCCCGAACGCTGCGCACCGGTGGCAAGACCTTGAAGTTGGAGTCGAAATCGTTCAGGGCATCATCATCAAACACCAGGTTCAGCGCCGCTACCGAGGCCGTCACGTGCAGGCCTCTGTTCTTTGCCTCCCGGATTTGCTGTACCGCTCCTGCGGTGGAAATATTGGCGAGGTGCAAATTGGAATCGGTATAAGCCAGCAGGTACAAATCCCGCTCCACCATCAGTTCTTCTGCCAGGCTTGGAATGCCCCGCATGCCCAGGGTCGTACTAACGATGCCCTCGTGCATTTGCCCGTCACCGGCAATGCCTGTATCCAGGGGTTGATTGATGATGACCCCCGCAAAAGGTCGCACGTATTGCAAAGCGCGCAGCATCAGGCCATTGTCCTCGATGGCGTGCTTGCCGTCGGAAAAAGCC
The DNA here is from genome assembly GCA_964517175.1 of uncultured Saprospiraceae bacterium. Lineage (GTDB taxonomy): Bacteria > Bacteroidota > Bacteroidia > Chitinophagales > Saprospiraceae > JADJNW01. Next base: position 3,642 of record CAZFBU010000171.1, on the reverse strand, counting down.
AGTGCGCCCGCCGAGCGCATATCGAGCATTTCGGTAATGTCTTTGCCCCGACACCCTTCCGATACAGCGCCAATGGGGTAAAAATCAACCGGTAATTCTTGCGTATTTTTCTTAATGTATAAAACTTCGGATTTGGAATCAATTGCCGGATTGGTATTGGGCAGCACGGCAATTGCCGTAAAACCGCCCGCTGCGGCCGCCCGCGCCGCCGACTGTAAGTCTTCGCGATGCTCATAGCCCGGATCGCAGGCCTGCACGCCTACGTCCATCCAGCCGGGAGAAACGCACGCACCTTTGGCATCGAGAACCTCAGTATATTCAGCGATAATGCCGGGTTGAATATTTTTAATCCGGCCGTTTTCGATCAGCAAATCGACGGATTGTCCGTTATGGGAAGATTGCGTATCGACGATTGTAACGTTTTTAATCAGCAGATTCATGAAGCGATCAGGATTTCGGCAAAAATAGCAAAAGACTTCCGAAATAAATAGACTTCCTGCCAATAGCGCCAAAACGAAGCTTCTGCGCGGGCTACACCCGCCAGAAGCGGAGCAGCAAAACCTCCGCCGCCAGAAATGCCAGCGCCAGAATCAGGCACCAGCGCCATAGCACGATGCCCTGGCTTCGCTCCTCGATGCGGGCAGTCAGCACGGCTTCCTCTGTTACATTGATGACGTTTATATTTTCGTTGGAAATCTGGTTTGCCAATTCATTTGCGGGTATGTATTCCAGCGCCGATTCTTTGCGATCATAATTAAAAGCATACTCCGCCAGTACGGTATCCTGCGTGAGGAACAAATCATAAAACCCGGCTTCCGGCACCTGGTTGCCGATGCCCAGAAAGGCCTTTGAACCAATGATGCGCTGCTCGGGAATAAACTCCCCGGCATTGCCCCGAAGTTTATAGACAATATCGGTGCTGTTCACCACATGATCCGCTTCGATCACTTCATCGCGCCCGATGGTATAAGCAATCCGCTGCGACCGGCTGGAGGAAATCGCCATTTTGTAAAGCATTGGAATAAAAATCTCGCCGCTCTGCGCCAGGTTGTTGAAGCTTTCCGTCAGAGGCGCTGCACAGACGTACAGATTGCCCTGCCCGATCCCGAATTTCGACAAAAAAGCGCCGCCGTCGCGGTAGGTCAGCAGTTGCTCCTCTCTGCTTGCATTGGTGCGATTGAAGCGGAAGTTGCCCGTTGTAGCTGGCAGACGCAGGTTGGCGCTTCGGTTTTCAAATACATCATTGAAAACAAATTCTTCGGTATTGACTGTGCCGACTTCGCGCTCCTGCAATTCAAAAGCGGCGTACTCATTGGCGGGAAAGCGATTCAGAAAATTGGTATAGGAGGGCAAATCGGCATTGCGCCCCGGAAATACCAGCACATTGCCACCGCTGTTCACATATTCATTTAAATCGGAGGACAAACCAGAAGAAACAGATTCCAAATCATTCAGCACAATCATCTGATAACTGCCAAAATTGCCATAGTCGAGATTTTGACGCGACTGTCCAACGGCTTCAAAATTCGGAATACCAGCAAAAGCCGCCTCCAGATAGCGATTCTGAGTTCCTTCGTTGATAATCAGCACCCGAATGACTTCCGCCACCCGGAAAGAAAAGTAATATTGGTCATCGAACTGCACCGGATAATCCGTAATCATCAGTTCTGCATCGTGCCAGCCCGTGCGCAGAATGGTAATGGGCACCGTATCCACCACGGTGCTGCGCGCGGGGATAGCCAGCGTTCCCACCGGCTTGGTCTGCCCTTCATAGCGAATGCTCATGCGCACATTATCGACGTTTTCGTCGCTGTAATTGCGCAACGAAACGAGCAGCGAGTTGGTCTGATTCAACATTTGCACCGGCGCCTCAAACCAGGCGGAGTCAATAGCCACATTGCGTTCCTGCACGGCCTGCAGAGGCACCAGGCTGACCTCCAGTGTCGTATCCTGAAAACCCTCCAGATCAACGATATTTTTTTGAAAATCGGAGATGACATAGGCAGTTTGCACATCTGCCTGCCCGGTATTCAATGCCTGGCGCTGGCGGGTAAGCACAGTGGAGAGGTTGCGCGTAGCCGGTGAAATCTCAATTTCATCAATCAATCCCAGAGCATCCTCTTTGCTCACCAGGCGCTGATGCCGCCCTTCAAAATCATTGGTCAAGATTTGAAACTCGTCTTCCACGCCATAAGCATCCACAATTTCGCGGGCGCGTTGCTTGGCGCGTTCTACCAGCGGCGCTTCCTGACTCAGAGCGGTCATACTGAAAGAATTATCCACAAAAACGCTGATTGCCTTGCGCCCCTGCTTCACTTCGGCATCCTGCGGGATAAAGGGCTGGGCAAATGCCAGTACCAGAAAAGCAACAGCCAGCAGACGCATGAGCAGCACGAGCAAATTGCGGAGCTTCGAGCGCGCGCTTGTCTCTTCTTTCACTTCGCGTAAAAATCTTACGTTGGTAAAATAGACCTTTTTGAATCTACGAAAGTAGAAGAGGTGCAAAATGATCGGGATTGCCAGAGCTGCCAGTGCAAACAGAAACGTCGGGTACAAAAATTGCATGTAAATTGCTGATTGTAAATTGTTGATTGTTGATTGTTGATTCAAGAACGCTAAAATACAAAATCGGTTGTGCCTGCCAAGCATTTGCCCGTTCTTGCCTTGTTATAGAATGGTTAAAGAAATGCGGACGCATCTCAAAATCAGGGCGTTAATCTACGCCGAGGTCCGCATCCAAAATATCGTCATCTTCTGTTTTTACTGGTTCGTGCAGTTTTTATCTCGCGCAAAGACGCTAAGGTTTGTTTTTTAAAACTGGTCAGCTTTACCAGTTTAAAAAAATAACAACCTGGCTATCAGGTTTTTATAACCCTTTTTCGAAATATTCTTTGCAAAACAAGAAAGTAAAAAGATTCTGACCAAATTTTATATCGCTGGTAAACGCACCTCTCCTTTAGCGCCATTGACATAGCGACCACCGTCCTTCATAGCAACTCGGCACAACACTTGCTTTTCCTGCTCCGCTTTTTCACACATCAGCATGACATCGAACCGAAATTCCGATTGAATAAAGGGCTTTGCGTAAGCCCATTCAGCTCGTGGATGAACACACTGAGATATGATGAGTTGTTGTTTTTTTCTAAATAAATTCTTGGATTCACCCTGAATTTTAAGACCTATACCTCCCTGAGTACTAAAATCCAGCCCAAACATAAACGAAGCATTATTCTGCGTAAAATCCTTCCTGCCAGGCGTAACAGGAGGCGCCACGCCAATAAGATAAGGCTCATTAAGAAACATCATACTTATGAAGCAACTATCAACGCTCTCCAGGCTTTTTTGCTTCAGGGTCTTACCCTTGTAATTGTGGTTTTCATCTCGGAATGGCACGACCGAAATTTTGTAAATAATGTGTTTGCTCCCATCATACTTTATTCCATTTGTCAAAGACTTCTGCGCTGTCTCCGTTAATGAATCGAAATCCAGAATTAAGGCTTGATCCGAAATCTGGATGTTAAATGGCCCGAATTTCATGTAATTTTGTCGTTTTATGGTTCATTATTTGCGGTAAGATCGCTTTCCTAAACATAGAAGCTTCAAAGCTAAAAAAGATTACATATTTTTTTCTATGAAAATATA
>CAZFBU010000170.1:0-8492 GCA_964517175.1 uncultured Saprospiraceae bacterium | reverse complement strand
AAAGAACTTAAGTCATAAACTTACCGTTTCTCAGGCAAAAATAGTATTTTTCGAGCCGGATTTATTTAAAGCAAAACCACCTGAAACAACGCAATGGGTTTATTTGATCGATTATTTGGCGCTACCGAACCAACAGAACCACAACCGGACATTCGCTTTGGGCGCTACAGCGATTCCTACAAAGAAGCGGACAACTATCAGGCCTGGGATCAGGCGCTGGAGAAATTTGAAAGCGAAAATTACCTGGAATCCTACCAGGCGTTTTTCCGTTATTTGCGAGATGAGAAGGAAAACAATGTAAAGTGGTGGCCGACCGGCGATGGGCTGCAATTTGAATTGTACCAGGGGTCAAAGCTCATCTCCGGGTATGCCGATGACAAAAAGCTGATGGCAGAATCAAAGATCGCCCATTCTGCCGAACTGAACGTGAATTTCATGCGCCAACTCATCGAGCGTAATTTTGACCTTAACTATAGCCGCTTCGCGCTCGATGATGATAATAATCTCACCATTTTATTCGATACCTATACGCTCGACGGCTCGCCCTACAAATTGTACTACGCCCTGAAAGAAGTGGCTACCAATGCCGATAAGCAGGATGATCTGCTGCTCGAAGAATTCAAAGTGCTGAAACCTGTTGGCAGCTCCCATCTGCTGGAATTGCCGGAAGCGGAGAAGGCCGTCAAGTACGATTACATTCAGGTAGAGACCAAAAAAGTACTGGATGATATTGACTCGGGGAGGCTCAATGTTGATCAGTATCCCGGCGGAATTGCGTATCTGCTTCTGGATCTGACCTACCGACTGGATTACCTCACCAAGCCCGAGGGGCACACCATGGAAGTATTGGAACGCATTCACCGGTCTTATTTTGCGAAAGACGATAAAAATACTGCCCAGAAAAATCAGGCACTCTGCAAGGAATTTAAAAAACTGCTGGAACGTCCGAAGGAAGATTTTTTCAAAGAAATGTATCGCGTAACAGCAACCTTTGGCATTACGACGCCCATCAATCACGACCGCGTAGTGGCGGTAATCGACGGAGAGTTGCACAATATGGATTGGTACAAGGACAATGGGCACAAAAACGTAGCCCTGGCGGTGCCCGGGTACATCGTGGGTTTTTGCTTGTTTAATTACGCCATTCCGAAGCCGGATCGCGATCTGTTCCACTTGTATTTTCAGATTGTGGAGTCCGGTTATTTCAAGAAGTTGGGCTTCATCATCGACTACTACGATAGTGAAAAGCAGAGCTTCAATCGTCGTGCGATTCGTCGTGCCATTGATCGCATCGTCGATGAAAATCGCGCCAAATACAGCAAACTCAGTCCTTCGCTAAGCCTGTTGCGCTACGATTCGATGCCGGAGTTTGCAAAGTCGTACCTGACTATGGTGCGCAACCTGGATGCAACCAAAACGGATTGAGGGTGGTTGTAAGTTTGAAAGGGACTCAAATCGAAAAATAAAATGACCATAACGACTGATGAAATATGGGCGATCTTGGAAGAAGTAACCGATCCGGAGATTCCGGTGCTGACGGTGAATGATCTGGGCATCGTTCGCGATGTAATAATCCATGACGACGGGCAAATAGAGGTGGTCATCACGCCCACCTATTCCGGCTGCCCGGCGATGAATACCATTGAAATCAATATTCGGGCAACCCTGCAAGAGCAAGGCTACGATAATGTGAAAGTCACCACGGTGCTTAGTCCTGCCTGGACAACCGACTGGATGACCAAAGCCGGTAAGCAAAAACTCAAAGAATACGGCATTGCGCCGCCGGTGGGCAGCGTGGACAAAAGCGCGCTATTCGGCGATGAGAAAATCGTGCCGTGTCCGCTTTGCGGCTCAGAAAATACCCGGATGGTCAGCCAGTTTGGCTCGACGGCTTGCAAATCCTTATATAAGTGTAATGATTGCCTGGAGCCATTTGATTACTTCAAGTGCCATTAATTCTTGGTGGTTTATATTTATTTTATGAAATATTAATAATTGTTTAAAACCTAAAACCTGGCTAAATATGTGGCAACATCGTTTTAACTTCGACAAGCGGAGCTTCTTCGTCCTCGTATTGGTGATTTTCTTTGGATTTTCCAGTTGGGCGCAGCAAAATCCCGATGATTTACTTTTCGTTCGGACGCATTACAACAAAATAGAACGAATGATACCAATGCGGGACGGTATCAATCTTTTCACCGCCATTTACATCCCCAAAGACATTGCGCCGGATAATCAGTATCCGTTCATCATGCAGCGCACGCCTTACTCCTGCAGCCCTTATGGCGAAGATCAATACACGACGCGCCTGACGCAGTACATCCATCTGGCGCGCGAGGGCTACATATTTGTCTATCAGGATGTGCGGGGCAGATACATGAGCGAAGGTGAATATGCAAATGTTCGTCCGCATAATCCCAATAAAAAAGGTAATGAAGTTGACGAAAGTAGTGATACATATGATACGATAGACTGGCTGGTGAAAAACATTACCAATAACAACGGTCGCGTCGGCATTTTCGGCATTTCGTACCCGGGCTTTTACAGCACAGCTTCGCTGCCGGGAGCGCACCCCGCCCTGAAAGCGGTTTCGCCCCAGGCACCGGTCACCGAGTGGTTTCTGGGCGATGACTTCCACCACAACGGCGCATTCTTTATGATGGATGCATTCCGATTTTATTATTCTTTTGGGCAGCCCAGACCCGAGCCGACTACGCAGGGCAACCCTGGATTTGAATTCCCAACGCCGGATAACTACGACTTCTTCCTGCGTGAAGGAACGCTCCAGAATCTGACGAAAAAATACATGAGCAATATCAGTTTCTGGAATGAAATGATGGCTCATCCGAACTACGATGATTTCTGGCAGTCGCGTGACATTCGCCGGCATTTGAAAAACGTGACGCCCGCAGTGATGACGGTCGGTGGCTTGTATGACGCCGAAGATGCTTTCGGTCCGTGGTATGTATATCAGGCGATTGAACAGCAAAGCCCGCAGACGGACAACCGCGTAGTGATGGGCCCCTGGTTTCACGGGCAATGGTCGCGCGGCGATGGCGATTTTCTGGGAAATGTGAATTTTGGCAATAAAACCTCGGTTTACTATCGCCAGCAGATTGAGTTGCCGTTTTTTAACTACTATTTAAAAGGCAAAGGCAATTTTAATCAAGCGAAAGCGCATATTTTTGATGGCGGTGCCAACGCCTGGCATGATTACACGGAGTGGCCACCGACCGAAGCAGCGTCTGCACAGCTTTATTTCCATTCAAATGGCAAATTATCTTTTGAAGCCCCCAATGGCAGCAACGTTTACGACGAATACGTGAGTGACCCCGCAAAGCCCGTGCCTTATACCGAGGATGTGCACCTGCGCCGCACGCGCGAGTACATGACGGATGACCAGCGCTTTGCTGCGCGCCGACCGGATGTGATGGTGTACGAAACCGATGTGCTGACCGAGGATGTAACAATCGCCGGTCCGATTTTTGCTAATTTATTTGCTTCCACCACCGGCACGGATGCGGATTATGTGGTAAAATTAATTGATGTCTATCCGGATGATACGCCCAATCAATACGAGCACGAGCAAGTGCCGATGGGCGGCTACCAACGCCTGGTGCGCGGCGAAGTACTGCGCGGGCGTTTTCGCAATAGCTTTGAAAAACCGGAAGCATTTACGCCGAATAAAGTGGAGGAAATCCGTTTTCTTCTTCCGGATATGGCCCATACTTTCAAAAAAGGGCATCGCATTATGATTCAGGTGCAAAATTCCTGGTTTCCGCTGGTAGATCGCAACCCGCAAAAATTTGTGGATATTTACAACGCCAATGCCGCTGATTTCCAGAAAGCTACGCATCGTATTTATTTTGATAAAAACCGACCATCGCACGTAGAGGTGATGATTATGAAATAAGATTTTGCGATACCAGATGGCAGATGCCAGATTATCTGGCATCTGCCATCTTCAAATTTGCCATATAAAAATGAGCGAGACCATAATTTTTGAGAAGATCGGCAACGTTGCCAGGATCACACTGAACCGACCGAAGGTTTACAATAGTTTTAATCGCGAAATGGCGTTGGCATTGCAGGAACAGCTCGACGCTTGTAAGGAAGATGCCGAAGTTCGGGCCATTTACCTCACCGGTGCGGGCAAGGCATTTTGTGCCGGCCAGGACCTGCAGGAAGTGGTAGGCGAATCAGCGCCGCCGCTGACGAAAATTCTATCCGAGCACTACAATCCCATTGTCAGCCGCATTCGCGAACTCGAAAAACCAGTTGTAGCTGCGGTGAATGGCGTTGCGGCTGGTGCGGGAGCGAATATTGCGCTGGCTTGCGATGTAGTTGTAGCTACCCAATCGGCGAGTTTTATTCAGGCTTTCAGCAAAATTGGCTTGATCCCGGATAGTGGCGGCACATTTTTTCTACCGCGCCTGATTGGCTGGCAGCGCGCCTCCGCCCTGATGATGCTGGGCGATAAAGTTGCTGCAAAAGATGCCGAAGCGATGGGTATGCTGTACAAAGTATTTGCCGATGATGCCTTTGAAACCGAAAGCTGGAAGCTGGCGGAAACGCTTTCCCAAATGCCGACCAAAGGCTTGGGCTACACCAAACGCGCACTGAATCAATCTTTGCAAAGTGATTTGAGTCGCCAATTGTCCATCGAAGATGAACTGCAATCCGCTGCTGGGCAAACCCAGGATTACGCTGAGGGCGTACAGGCTTTTCTGGAAAAACGAAAACCAAAATTTACTGGCGAATAAAGATGTGCCACACCTCAAAAAAGTGCGCAACAATTCATTTTACAATCAAACTGTCGCCTGCACTCCACATGTCTTCGCTAATTTTTTGTTATTTTATCTAAAACCAATTTTACAATATGGATAATCCTTTCTACGCAGAATTGACCGATCCGGTTCAGCTTTTTCGTTTTGATGACCTGGAGGATCGCCAACCTACTCATGCTTTAGTTGAAAATACCGACTTGGTCATTACCCGTTTTGATGATGATTTTTCAGTCTTGTACGGTCGCTGCCTGCACCGGGGTGCGATGCTCGCCGATGGCTTTATTGACGAGCGCGACAACTTGATTTGTGGGGTGCACCATTGGGATTATCGGGTAGATACGGGCATCAGCGAATACAACAACGAAGAGCAGTTGCACAAATTCAAAGCAGCTTTGCACAATGGCAATATTTACGTCGATAGAGCGGATATTGTTGCTTTTGAGGAATTGCATCCGCAGCCATTCAAGCGTGACGAATATTTGGGGGCTTACGCGGATACGCACCCGGAAGATACCGAACCACATACCAAATACATCCAGCATCTGGCGCAGCATGGTTTGAAAAAATGGGGGCATCATGGTCCCTCGGCGGCCATGGGCGTTGACCGAAATACGCTGCCTCAATGGGACAAGATTCAATTCTTACCGGCTCAACTTTGGCGCAGACCATTAATGGACGATGAGTCCGTAAATACCAAAACCGTGATTGGTGCAAATGCAGATAAGCCGCTCGAATTGTCCATGCCACTGTTTGTGTCGGATATGTCGTTCGGAGCACTTTCCAAAGAAGCAAAAATTGCCTTGTCGAAAGGCGCAGAACTAGCGGGCACAGGTATTTGCAGTGGAGAAGGGGGGATGTTGCCAGAGGAACAAGAAAACAACAGTCGCTATTTTTACGAGTTGGCTTCCGCCAAATTTGGTTTCAGTTGGGAAAAAGTGCGCAAAGCGCAAGCCTTTCACTTCAAAGGTGGACAGGGCGCTAAAACCGGCACGGGCGGGCATTTGCCGGGCAAAAAAGTCAACGAAGAAATTGCCAAGGTACGCGGTCTCAAGCCAGGACAGGATGCCATCTCTCCCGCTACTTTTCCGGATTTGAAAACGGCAGCTGATTTTCAGGATATTGCAAAAGAAGTGCGCCTGATTACCGGCGGCATTCCGGTTGGATTTAAGATTTCGGCGGCGCATATCGAACGCGATATTGACTTTGCGCTGGAAGTCGGTGCAGATTACATCATCCTCGACGGTCGCGGTGGCGGTACGGGTGCTGCACCAACTATTTTGCGCGACAATATCAATGTACCGACGATTCCGGCATTGGCAAGAGCCAGAAAACATTTAGATAAAGTAGGCGCAACCGATGTGACCCTCGTCATTACCGGTGGTTTGCGCGTTGCGGAGGATTTCGCGAAAGCACTGATGCTCGGCGCGGATGCGGTGGCGGTTTCCAATGCGGCGATTCAAGCGATCGGTTGCCTCGGCATGCGCGCTTGCAATACCAACAATTGCCCGGTGGGCATCGCTACGATGAAGGATCACCTGCGGGCGCGCCTGGAAATCGATAAATCAGCGCAGCAATTGTACAACTTTTTTACGGCTACGAATGAGTTGATGAAGGTGATCGCGCGGGCTTGTGGTCACGACGATTTTTCAAAATTTAATTCAGATGACCTAAGCACATTCGATTATGAAATGCACCGCCTGACGGGTATTCGCTATGCCGGTGTTGGGGCATGACAGACGCAATCTGCCCCTTTTATAGCCAGGCATCGCAGCTTCTTTCTGATAAAAATCATTTGAACCGCTGACATTCCTCACCGTTGGTTTTAGTGGAAAGTTATTATTTGCAACAGCTAAAATCCAACCGTACATGAAAGCGATTAAGAAAATATTGTTTCCGACCGATTTTTCCGATACGGCACAGAATGCCTTTCGATACTGCCTTCGCCTTGCCGATGCGTACAAAGCCGACATTCAGCTGCTACATGTCATTTATCCTGAATATCAGCCAATGGATATTCCGGTGATGGCAACTAAAGCCATTAAAGACCGGGCTGAAGCCGCCCGAAGTGTATTGCAGGACTTTGTCGATTATGGCATGACGCAGGTACAGGCCAGTTATCAGTTTGAAGATGTTCCTGTCGTAAAATCAGCGGTGGAAATCGGGAATCCGGCAGGGCTGATTGCCGACATAGCTGAGCGCGACAACGCCGACCTCATCGTGATGGGAACGCGCGAAGATCACAATGCGTTTGACAGGATTTTTGGCAGTGTGACCACCAGCGTGATAGAGCAGGCACCCTGTCCGGTGTGGGTGATCCCCGGCGAAGCGGATTCCGAAAATATCGACATCATTGCCTATGCAACCGACCTGAATGACGCCGACCCTTACCACATTTGGAAAGCCAGCCAGTTGCTGGAGGTGTTTAACCCCATTTTGCACTGTGTTCACGTAGGTGACGACGAACCAGGCCGCGCCGCAATGGCCGATCTGGAAGTATTTTTTACGCAAAATGCCCCGACGCTGCAGGTCAATTTTCACAATATTGAAGGAATGTCGATCCCCGATAGCCTGGAGGAATTTACCGAAAACTATGACGTGGACGTGCTCGTTATGTACGCGCCTCAACACAATTTCTGGCAGCGCATTTTTACCAAAAGCATTACTCGGAAAATGGCGTTGCAAACCCGGATTCCCGGTTTGTTTTACAAGGTAAAGGAATGACATCATTTTGAGCGACTACAACTACCGTCCACTTTTGCAAACTAAAAAGAGTATAGGCAGTGGGTCAAATCGATGAAGGAGATTTCATAAATCTTGGAGATTTTCGAAGTTCGGACAAAAGACCAAATCAACCGATCTGATCTATCACCAAGAGCATACATAGTGATTACAGGTAATCTAAAGTACGAAGCACGAAGACCGTAAGTACGAGGCATCACTGGATCAGCGTGTCTCATTACTTACGCTGTCGTTTATTATTATTTCATTATTCAAATCGTTGATCATGGGAGAAATGGCAGTAAAATCGGCACAAAATACGAGCGAACGCAATGCCTACCTCGTACAGGTGCTGAATGATATCAAGGCGCTCGACATCATGTTGCAGGAGGGGCTTTTCGAGCGCGGCAAGCAGCGCATTGGCGCTGAGCAGGAGCTCGCGCTCATTGATGAGGAAGGCGCTCCCCGGCTCACGGGACCTGCCATTCTCGAAGATATTGAGGACGAACGCGTTACCACGGAAATCGGGCGCTTCAACCTGGAAATCAATCTCGATCCTTTTGAAATGCGATCCGATTGTTTGCGCAATAGCGAACGGCAACTGATTGAACTGCTGAGCCTGGTTTCGGACAAAGCCTCTGACCACGACAGCAACGTGCTGCTCACCGGTATCGTACCTACGCTTACGCACATGCACCTGGAACCCAATTGTATGGCGCCTGTCGAGCGCTACAAGATACTGAGCGATACCATGCGCAGCATGCGCGGGCGCGATTTTGAGGTGCACATCATCGGTGTGGATGAAATGATTGCTTCCAACCCCAGTATTTTATTCGAAGCCTGCAATACCAGTTTTCAAACGCATTTGCAAATTGATCCCGAAGCGTTCGTCGATCATTACAACTGGGCGCAGATGATCTCCGGGCCAGTACTGGCGGCATCCACCAATTCGCCACTACTCTTTGGGCGCGAACTCTGGATGGAAAC
>CAZFBU010000169.1:3877-8590 GCA_964517175.1 uncultured Saprospiraceae bacterium | reverse complement strand
TGGGAAGTTGAGCGAAGCGAAATCCCGCACCGTAGGTCGGGATGGGAATACAATTTCACCTGAGAAATAACAAATGAACACTGGAGGTCTTTACCTTTTACTGCTCTTCATCGCCGTTTTGCCGGGCTTGCTGACTTGTTGGTACATTTACCGAACCGACAAATACGAGCACGAGCCGCGGGCTCCTCTCGCTTTGGCTTTTTTTGCGGGCATTGTTACTACTTTTGCGATTATCAAACTGGAGTTTTTGCTTGGTGCGCATCTGCATATGCAACATTTACCTTTGCCGACGGAACTAGCGCTCGGTTCTGTTTACACGGCGCTTGCGGAGGAATTGCTTAAATTTCTGGCGCTGCTGCTCATCCTCTACCCCTGGGCGTACTTCGACGAACCAATGGACGGTATCGTTTACGCAGTAATGGTGGCGATGGGCTTCGCGACGACCGAAAATGTGCTGTACGCACTCGAATATGGACTCGGCACGACTATTCTGCGCGCGTTCACGGCCGTGCCGGCGCATGCGGTATTCGCGATCATCATGGGCTATTTTTTGGGGAAGGCGAAATTTCAACAAGAAAAGCGAAAACCGTACTTATTGATCGGATTGGTACTCGCCACTGCGGCGCATAGTGTGTATGATTTTTTGCTATTGCAACGCATTTACGAATGGCTGGTTGTGCTGGCGGTGGTGTTTATCTGGTTGGCGATCTACTTTGAGCAGGAGTTAATTAAGGATCAACAAAATCATTCGCCGTTTAAATAAACCAAAACGCGCCAATCGAAGATTAGCGTTACGCCTCCGTTTCCGTGCGCTGCCCACGCCAACGCCGCATGCCATATTGTACGAGCAACAGCACGATCAAACCGATCAGATAAGAGCTAAGGAACATCAGCCACTCGTAGTCATCTTTCCTGAGCGCTTCGCGCTTGGCTGCCAAGCCCCAGAGATTGACCAAGCCCTTTTTGACGAAAAAACGGGAAACGAGATTGGAAGCAAGCAAACCCGCCAGGTAACCGACGGACAAATTCAGCGCTTCCTGCCCGAGGAAAGTGGAAAACTTGTACAATTTTTTCATGGAAATCGCAGCATTATTTTAATGCCGAATTTAGAGAAAATTCAAGTGCAAATGTGCGATTTTCCCGAAAATAAAACCGTTGTCTGAAATGCGCCGATCGAAGATCAGCGCTACCGCAGCTTTTCATTCCCGGCGTGCCGCTCAGCATCGCGATTCGTCTTTTTCGCCAGATTTTTCTCCAGTGCCTCGGTGAGATCGACGCCAGTTTGATTCGCCAGGCAGATCAACACAAAGAGTACATCTGCCATTTCGTCGCCGAGATTGGCTTTTGCATTTGCTGCGTCTTCCGATTTTTTAAAAGATTGCTCGCCGTACAAGCGCGCCATGAGCCGCGCTACTTCGCCCACTTCCTCCATGAGCACGACGGTATTGGTCAGCTCATTGTAATAGCGAATGCCAACGGTCTTGATCCAGTGATCGACCGTCTCCTGGGCTTGTTGGATGGTCATGCTTTTTGTTTTTTGTGCCTGGAATGCGCCAATCAAAGATTAGCGCTACGCTACCACCTCCAAAATTTGCGCCGCGTGATTCTTCGCCTCTACTTTATCGATTATTTTTTCAATTTTTCCACTTTCGTCGATTACAAAAGTAGTCCGCAGCACGCCCATATATTTTTTACCAAACATTTGCTTCTCGCCCCACACACTGTAGGCTTGCAAAATTTCCTGCTCTGTATCCGCAATCAGCGAGAAAGGAAAATCGAATTTTTTGATAAAATTTTGATGCTTGCGCGCACTATCCGGGCTTACGCCCAATAATTCAAATCCCGCTTTTTTTAAGTCATCGTAGTTGTCCCGCAAATTGCAAGCTTCTTCCGTGCAGGTTGGCGTATTATCTTTTGGATAAAAGAATAAAACTAACTTTTTACCTTTAAAATCCGATAATGAAATTTCTTCGCCTTTTTCATTTAACCCCGTAAAAGCCGGGGCTTTATCGCCTACTTTTAGTTGTGCCATAATTTTTAGTTTAATTTCTTTTCAAACAAAAAACCGGAAAAGTGGTTGCGAAAAGCTACAACGTAAACGTTCGCTCAAAGACCTGCTCGTTGCCCAGCGCATCCGTCACCACCAGGCGGAACTGATGTTTGCCAGCTTTGATCGTACCGTCAAAAGTATGCTTCAGCAGGGCATTTTTAGAATCGTATTCCAGCAAAATCCACTCGCCATCCACCGTCGCGTTGTAGCGCAACCCCGGCACATTGCCGGCAGTAGAAAAGTTGTCCCAAATCTTGAAAGACATACTACTGTAGCCCCGCATGTACGATTTGAAGCGCGAAGGTCGAATCGTCGGCGCGATGGTATCTACTTCGATGGTGAATTTCCCGAGTGCGCGCACGCCCGCGTAGAGCATATCATCCCGCCACTTGCCGCCGCAATTGGTACGATCGCGATAGCAAATAAACGCTTTGTCCTTCAGCCTTTCCGGCAAATTTTGGGCGCGAATGCCAAGTCCAAAATAATCGTGCACCGGTATGCTGCGGTCGTTGATTATATAACTTGGCGCAAAGCCCGATTCTGACCCGGTGGCTTCATATTTCAAATGCAAATCTTCGTAGAAAATGCCCACCGGAAAGAATAATTCCAAATCGCCATCCTGAATGATCGTCTCTTCGTAGTGCGGAATGATAAAATCATAATCCAACTCCGGTAGCTCATTCGCCACAGCTTCCCGCTTCACAAAAAAGTGCAGAGTAGAAACATTGCCGTGCCAGTCTTTCATTTGAATTCCGATGCTACTGGTTTGATTTTCAAATAAATGAATCACACCATTATTTTTTTTATGCAAATAAATTGGCAATTCATTGTGCGGCAACACGTAGCCCCGGTAAAAATAACCATTGCCATCCAGACGCTCTGCGTAATCGAGGTGGGCATTCAGATAGCGCGTATCTTCATCGGGAAAGCGTTCCATATTGAATTGATACACTAGCGAATCATTCTGAAAAATGGACATCTGGTAAATACCATTGCGATTGGAAACATTGTCCATTGGGTCATACGCTTTGAGCCCAAAGCCGACTTCCGTCGAATTTACAATAATTGTATCGCCACTGATGCGGTAAGCATTGCCGCCGCCGGTGAGCGATTTTAATTGTTCTTGTAAGGTTTGATGCTTTTCGTTCAATTGATACACCTTGAGTTGCTGCATCTGGGGCGGGCGATTGTCATAAACTTTAAAACCAAAAAGCAAGGGATTGATCGGATCATCCGTTTTCGTATCATGTACTTCAAAATGCAAATGCGGCCCAAGCGTTGCCCCCGTCAAGCCTACCGCACCAATTTTATCGCCTTTTTTGAAGACAAACTGATCGGGCGATGGCTTCAGTTCCATCTCAAATTCCTTCCTTTTGTATTGCATTTGTTTTACATACGTTTCGATTGCCGGCGTGAAGTTGTTCATGTGGGCATACAATGTTGTGTAGCCATTCGGATGGGCAATGTACAGCGCCTTGCCGTAGCCGCTTTTGTCAATTTCAATTTTTGCAACGTAGCCCTCCGCTGCCGCAAAAAGAGGGTCTCCCACTTTAGCTTTGATGTCAATGCCGGCGTGGAAGTGATTGGGGCGCAGCTCGCCAAAGGTGCCGGAAAGGAGCAACACGGAATTCGATAAGGGCGACTGAAAATAATCTTGCGGATAATCCTTCGGATCAGTAAAACCAAACAGCACTGCACTCAGCAGTAAAATACTCAACATGCGCATGGGATCGGGATTTTTAGTTTTTGGAAATGCAAATTATTGAAATTTAAAGGGAAAGTAAAGAGATGATTTAAAAATTTTGGGCGACTATGGCCCAGGTGTCCATCAGAAAAGCTCGCCGTTGCTTAGCCGCGTCCATTTTCCTGCCAGCGTCTTTTCCATCGCGTTTCGCTCCAGATATTCTAAGAATAAGCCTCGGTCGATGCTGCGAGCGCCCAGACTAGCGAGATGCCGTGTTTTTTGTTGACAATCAATGAGTGTAAAACCGAGTTGTGTTAATTTTTGAACTAAGGTGATAAAACCGAATTTAGAGGCATTACTGATTTCCGTAAACATGGATTCGCCGAAGAAAACCTTACCCAACGAAATGCCGTACAGGCCGCCGACCAACTCGTCCTCCTGCCAAACCTCTACCGAGTGCGCATAGCCCAGTTCGTGCAGTTTGCAGTACGCCTGCATCATATCTTCTGTGATCCAGGTGCCGCCGAGTTGCTTGTCGCGCTCGACTTGCTGGCAGGCACGAATGACGCGTTCGAACTGCGTATCAAACGTAACGTCAAATTTTCGCTGATTGAAATACGGGCGCATGCTCTTGGAAACGCGCAGCTCATTGGGAAAAAGCACAAACCGCGGATCGGGCGACCACCAGAGGATGGGTTCATTGGGATTGAACCACGGAAAAATCCCCCATTCATATGCCAATAACAAACGTTCTGGCGACAAATCTCCACCAACAGCGAGAATGCCGTTGCGATCCGCCAGCTCGGGGTGCGGAAAAGCGATCTCATCTTCTGACAACCGGAATACAGGCATTTACATGGATCATTTTTTATTGGGCATTGACCATTTTAAGTAAGTAAGTGCTTAAATAGACAGGATTTACGGGATTTTCAGGATTTTAGATGCGGTAAATCTTCGATTTATCGCATCCTATCAATCT
>CAZFBU010000169.1:0-3777 GCA_964517175.1 uncultured Saprospiraceae bacterium | reverse complement strand
TTACTTAGCGGTTGTAAACTGATAGTTGAAAAACAGTGCTATCGCCAGCAACAACAACGCGCCGCCCTGGTGCATAACACCTAAACCAACCGGAATAATTCCCGAGCTATTGACAACAGTAAGGATACCCAACAAAACCTGAGTTATTAACATAGTTATCCACAGGTACGCGCCTACCTGAAAAGCACTGGGAATGTTACTTGTACGTATAATTTTTATAAAAAACCATAACCCTATGAAAGTCAATACATAAGCAACGCCTCGGTGCGCCGTTTGAATGAATGCCACCATGAAAGTCGTAGCGTCGTATTGCACAAAGTTATCCACATTCCAGTTGGATGCGTCAAATAAAAGACTCGGAACCCACTCGCCGCGCATGTCGGGCCACGTCGGATAATAGAGCGCTGCCTTCGTGCCGGACATGATGCCGCCGAGGACAATTTGGACTGCCGCAATGATGGTAATGGCTAATGTCCACTTGCGCAGCGAACGATTGTTGAACACTTCCGGATTCGGTTGCATCACTTTGAACGTTGTCCACAACAGATAGCTGAACACCACAAACGCAATGCTCAGGTGCAGCGTCAACTTATACGCATTCACCCAAGGGCGCTCGACTAAGCCACTCGCCACCATGATCCAACCAAAAGAAGCAGCCAATGCTGCCAGCAACACTACAATGCCCAAATCTTTCATCAAGGGTTTATCAATCCAGCCTTTTCGCCAGAAAAACAAAAAGGGAACCAAGAATACAAAGCCCATGCTCCGCGCCCACAACCGGTGAAAATATTCCCAAAAATAGATAAATTTGAATTCTTCCATCGTCATTCCCTCGTTGATCTTTTCGTACTGCGGCGTGGCTTTGTACAGATCAAACTCTGCTTCCCAAGCTTGCGCCGTAAGCGGTGGCATCGTACCGGTTACAATTTCCCACTTGGTAATAGACAATCCAGATCCCGTCAGCCGCGTGATGCCGCCGATGATGACCTGCCCAAAGACCATGATCAAACCAATGACTAACCAGATCTTCACGGCGCGCGGGTAGCGCGACTTTTCCTGCTTCATTTCTACCTTTGGTGTATCTTTGACCACTACTTCCATGAAAACAAATTTTTTGTTGCAACAAAAATATATCGTTTGAAGAAATTAAAGTTCAGTTAACAATCGCTTATTGATATATTAATATTGGTTTTAAAATTTAAATCTAAAAATCCCCCTCATCATATAGGGTGTTGAAATGTAGATAACTTTTTCTGCAAAAATTTTATCCGCATTGTTTAACCTGTTCTTCACATAAAATTAACATAAGAGGTAATTTAAGATCAATCACTTGCGAACATATCCACATTCCATAAAAAGATATGCACAGGAGAACTCTTTTGTTCACGAACGTTCAAATTTGACAAATTCGTGTCAGTAACGTAGATCGGTGTTTGCACAATGGTGCTACTTTTCCACAAAAAAACGTATGCAGCTTTCTATATTCTTGGTTGCTGTGCAAAACGCACACAATTTTACACACTTTTTCGCGAACCACTTGTGGAAAATGTATTTTTACAAATAACTGGTTTTTAGGCAAATCAGGCTACTGTCAAAATGGCATTGTGGAAAACCAAAAAACAGGGATTTGTTTCACAGTTTGATTTTTTTGTTTTTTATTCGTGAATTTCACAGAATAAATTCCTTAAAAAACGGGGTAAGACAGAATTTTATAAACGTGTATTTTGTAAATAACTGAGCACCAGGCGATCAGCAACAACCATAAATTTTCAATCAAATGTGTGGACGTTTTTCCTTTTCTACCTCCAAAGAAAAAATTCAGCAGCAACTGGGTGACGTGGAAATCGGCAGCAATTTACGAATCAATTTCAACGTCGCGCCGACGCAACACTCCTACGTCATTACGAATGAAAGTCCAAATCGCCTGCAGTATTTCACCTGGGGCTTGATCCCGCACTGGTCGAATGACGGGAAAAACACCGGCAAACTCATCAACGCCCGCATGGAAGGCATCGCCACCAAACCTTCCTTCCGGCTGCCCATCCGCAAGCGGCGCTGTTGGGTGCTGGCGGATAGCTTTTACGAATGGCGCAAGGAAGGCACGCAAAAAATACCCTACCGCATCCTGCCGAAAAACGGCGGGCTGATGGTGATGGCGGGCATTTGGGATGTGTGGTACAAAGGCGATTACGCGGTGAAGAGCTTTTCGATCATCACTTGTCCGGCGAATAAGGAGGTCGCGCCCCTGCACGATCGAATGCCGGTGATGTTCACGACCAAAGCCGAGCGCGAGCGCTGGCTGCAGGATATGGAAGTGGAAAATGTGCTGGAGCTATTGCACACAGCGCCAGATGGTACGTTGAATATTTATCGCATTTCGGATAAGGTCAATTCTGTAAAAAACAACTCGCCCGAGCTGCACGAGCAAGTGCCGGAGCCGCCAACGTTATTTTAGATTGATAGATGCCAGAAGTCAGATGCCAGATCAGTTGATATATTGTCAAAAATTTGTCTAAGCTCTAAAATCTCCCGTCTTTTGCTGTTAAAAAAATGCGCGTTGTTGTACAAAGAGTTTCGGAGGCGTCGGTCACGATTGATGGGGCAGTGAAGTCGGAAATCGGCTGGGGGCTGTTGGTATTGCTGGGTATCGAAGATGCAGACACCATGGAAGATATCGAATGGCTGTGCAAAAAGGTGAGCCAACTCCGCATTTTCAATGATGAAGATGGCGTGATGAATAAATCGGTACAGGACATCGGCGGAGAGCTGCTCGTCGTGAGCCAGTTTACCCTGCATGCCAGCACCAAGAAAGGCAATCGCCCCTCCTACATTCGCGCGTCCAAGCCGGATGTTGCCATCCCGATGTACGAAAAATTTGTACAGCAACTGGAGTTTGTCGCAGGGCTACCGGTAAAAACCGGCGAATTCGGCGCAGATATGAAAGTGCGCCTGCTCAATGACGGACCAGTGACGATTATTATGGATTCGAAGGAAAGGGAGTTTTAGGGGGATAACGCGGTAACGGATGTTCTGTGAATTTTATTTTTGCACCAATTTTGCCGTTCGATAGGCGTCTTCTATTAATTTTTTAACCAATAAATTCACATCGATACGATTGGAATCTATCCAGTTTTTTATTTCTGGATCTAATTTCATCTCTATTTGCAAATACTTTGTCTCTTCCTCTATATCTGAATCAATTTTTTCCCAGGGTCCATCAAATTCTTCATCATCTACGATTGTGGTGTCGTCATAAAATATCAAATTTTCGGGAACGTCCACACCCGCTTCTCCTAACGTCACTGCGTCTAGCGCTTCAATACCATCTACTCCTTCAAATGTTACCTCCATTTTTGAAGAAAATTCTCCTTTAGAAATCAACCGGAGCGCTTCTTTTACGGATATTTGATTACTCATGTTCATTATCTTGTTTGGTCAAACTATTCCTAAGATAAGCTTCTCGTTCATCTTTTCGCGACCGTCTTACGGATATGATCCGAAAAGCCAGGTTTCGCACCGTATAGATCACAGTCATAAATACTTTAAACGCTTTTCCGATAGTCAAATATCGACGTTCTGTTCCACGAACATTGATTTTTTGTAGTCGATTAGGATCATCGAAAACTTTGCTCCCTTGCTCAAAAGAGAGACCGTGTTTCTTTTTATTTGTCTCATTCTTGTTATCATCCCATTCAAAATCGGGCATTTTGAAAAGTTTAAAGTACAGAATGAATTTACAACTTTTTGATCTCAAACACAAGCTTGAAGAATCATTAT
>CAZFBU010000168.1:4635-8704 GCA_964517175.1 uncultured Saprospiraceae bacterium | reverse complement strand
GTAATGCAATACGGCGGCAGGATGTAGATCAAATTGCCCAGCGGACGCAGCAGAACGCCCTGCTCCAGAAAGAAATTATAGAGCGTATCCCGCAGGTTGTTGAAATAGGAGGTTGCTTCGGCGCTCTCAAATTCTACCGCCATGACCGTGCCCGTTTGGCGTACTTCCCGAACAGCTCTGTGCGATTCGATGTGTACTTTAAACAGCCGATGCCGATCTGTAATCCTTTGAATATCAGCCTGACAAGCATCGCTCAGCAACAAATCCATGCTCGCCAGGGCGGCAGCACAGCCCAGCGGGTTGCCAGTGTAGGAATGCCCGTGAAAAAAAGTTTTGTATTTGTCATCCGACAAAAAAGCCTCGAAAATCGCCTGGGTGCAGGTCGTTACTGCCAGCGGCAACGTACCGCCGGTCAAGCCTTTGGAAAGGCACATCAGGTCGGGTTTGTGCTGCAGATGGTCGGCGGCAAAAATCTTGCCCGTGCGTCCGAAGCCGGTCATTACCTCATCGGCAATGCAAAGTACGTCGTGCTCGTGGCAAAGCGCAATCAACGCATCCAGCGCTTCCGGGGTGTACATCAGCATACCGCCCGCGCCCATGATGAGCGGCTCGAAGATGAATGCGCAGGCATCGCCATCCGACAGCACCCGCTGCAGAGCTTGCCAGCTCTCGGTCTCCCGGCCCGGCAAGGGCGGCGGAATGCGTTCTACCCGGAAAAGAAAATCGTGAAAAGCGGTATTGAATGACAAGTCTCCGCTTATCGACATAGCACCGAAGGTTTCTCCGTGAAAGGCATGTTCAAACGCGATTACTTTCTTGCGCTCGATTCCCTGATTGAAATAATATTGAATCGCCATCTTGACGGCAATTTCCACAGCGGTAGAGCCATTATCCGAATAAAAAACCTTTGCCTGATTATCGGGGAGGATGCCCAGCAGCCGCTCCGCCAGTTCTACCGCCGGCGGATGGGTGAAACCCGCAAAAATTACGTGCTCCAGCGTCCGGGCTTGCTCGGCCACACGCTGCGCAATGTATGGATGGGCGTGCCCGTGCAAATTCACCCACCAGGAAGAAACCGCGTCGATGTAGCTTTTGCCGTCCTCGGCAATGAGTCGGGCGCCTTCCCCCCGCACCACCGGCAACGGGGAAGCAGCCGTCTTCATTTGCGTGTAAGGATGCCAGATGTACCGGGCGTCTTTTTCCACCAGCGAGTCCGCTACAACTTCTTTATTATTTTCCTTTCTCATCTTTTTTCTTTTTTTGTGAACGCCGCAAAAATAAGCAAGCACAGTTGCTAAATGCAACAAGCGAGACGGGAATTAGTGCACGGAAGTGGTTTAGATTTTGCCAATTTTCGACGATATTCTAATGCTTCGGTCTCCCCTGTCAGAAAAGAATCCCGGCCGAAACTGTCCGCCAGGCGATGAATGCCTTGCATTTGAAGAAGAATGGCAAGCCTTTTCGGCAAATTGATTGTTTAGTATTTGTCAAACCTAAAAAACTACAACCATGAAAATCACCATTTTATTCCCTTTATTGCTGTTTGTGATGTTGAACAACCCGATGCTGGCACAATTGCCCGAAAATCCGGAGGATATTTCGCCCCTGCTGATCGGCGAAACCATGCCCGATGTACAAGTGACGAACCTGGATGGTCAAACGGTAAACTTCCTGGATTTGGCGAAAGCCAAGCCAACGGTCGTAATTTTCTATCGCGGTGGCTGGTGTCCTTATTGCAATCGCCACCTGGCAGAAATTGGTCAAATCGAAGCGGATATTCTGGCAGCGGGTTATCAGATTCTGGCGATCAGTCCGGATGATGCCGAGCACCTGAAAGCAACAGCGGACAAAAACGCCTTGAATTATCAGTTGATTTCCGATAGCGATGGCACCCTGACGAAGGCCGCCGGGCTGGCTTTTCGGGCGCCCGAGCGCTACGGCAAAATGCTCGGCGAATACGCTGGCGGTGGCAATAGCGAGGGCTTTTTGCCGGTGCCGGCAATTTTTGTTTTGAATACGAACAGTGAGATATTATTCGAGTACATCAATCCGAACTATAAAGTGCGAATGTCAGGCGAATTGCTGAAAGCAGTATTGCAGCACGTTGAAAAATCGTAACGCCGCCGAAAGCCTCAGATAGTTTTGGGCTGTCTGAGGTTTTTTTTCCAAATGTTTCGATATTGGCTTTGAAGCGAAAAACGTGAACCAGCCAGAACTTCAATATCGCCACTCATCGAGATATTTGATAAAAATGCGCGCCAGGTTCTCTGCATCGTCAATGCCACGATGGTGCGTGCCGGTGAAATCAAACCCCTCTATTTCCACCGATTTTTTCAGCCCGCGCGGCTTGCCCAGGCGTTTGATCTCCCGGTATTGCTTTTTCAGGTTGATGTGCGGTTCTACCCAGTCGTGCTCCATGTGGTGCAGTTCGCAATCTTGAATGAGCATGCGCTGATCAAAACCACCCCAGGAGCAGAGCAGATAATCTTCTTCAAATATCTCCGCCCAGTCCTGAAATGCTTCGATAACTTCCGGGAAATACCTGGCCCGATCTATTTCTTCCTGCTGTATGGTGGTCAGCTCCTGACAAAAGACCGAGAGCCGCGGATTGAGTTTCGGACGAATAAATTTATTGAACGAGCCTTCCACTTCGCCGTAGCCATTGATACGAATAGCGCCGATTTCTATGATTTCCTGTATCATGGAGGGCGGTCGCCCCTGCCAACAGGTTGCCTCCAGGTCAAAAATGATAAAGTTCATGGTCAATTTTTCGGTGTTGCGCTGTAACTGGCGGGATTTGCGAAATCTCAAAGATTTCGTAAATCTCCGCCAGGGAATAACGCTTCAGGATAACGGTTTATCAACGTAATGGCTCACAGGCAAAAAGCGCACATCCAAGCCAGGATCATCCGAACGAAAGCACCGTTTCTTCAATAATGTCACAGCACTCGTGCAATTGCTCTTCGGTCATCACCAGCGGTGGCGCGAAGCGAATGATATTGCCGTGCGTTGGTTTTGCCAACAATCCGTTGTCTGCCATTTTCAAGCACATTTGCTTCGCCAAGTCGCCATCCGGTGCATCATTCACTACGATGGCATTGAGTAAGCCCTTGCCGCGAACCAGCATAACAATATCGGTTTTATCCACCAGGTTTTGCTGCATGCGCTCGCGGAAGATATTGCCCAGCATGAATGAATTTTCTGCCAGGTTTTCATCGCGTACAACCTCCATCGCTTCCATTGCCACAGCACAGCCGAGCGGGTTGCCGCCGTACGTAGAGCCGTGCTCGCCCGGTTGGATCGTCCGCATGATCTCATTCCGTGCAAGAATGGCAGATACCGGGTACAATCCACCCGACAGCGCTTTGCCCAGAATCAGAATATCCGGCTTGAAGCCGTGATAATCGCAGCAGAGCAGTTTCCCGGTTCTGGCGATGCCCGTTTGTATTTCATCTGCAATGAATAAGACGTTATGTTTGCGGCAAAGTTCATAGGCTTTGGGTAAATAATCTTCGTCCGGTACAACCACGCCAGCTTCTCCCTGAATGGGTTCCACCATAAAGCCCGCCACCGTCGGATCCTGAAATGCTCTTTCCAATGCATCCAGATCGTTATACGGCACAATCATATAACCTGGCATGTAAGGACCAAAGCCGCGCGTACTCGAAGGATCGGTAGAAGAGGAAATAGCCGCCAGCGTGCGCCCCCAGAAGTTGCCGGTCACAAAAACAATTTTGGCTTCGTTTGCCGGTACGTCCTTCACGTTGTAAGCCCATTTGCGCGTCAGTTTGATGGCAGTTTCGCCACCCTCCACGCCGGTGTTCATTGGTAATACCTTATCGTAGCCAAAATATTCGGTGATGTATTTTTCGTAGCGCCCCAGCACATCATTGTAAAAGGCGCGGGAGGTGAGCGTCAGTTTTTTTGCCTGCCGGATCATCGCATCGACGATGCGCGGATGGCAATGCCCCTGATTGACCGCTGAATACGCGGATAAAAAATCATAATATCGCTTGCCTTCTACATCCCAGACGTGTACGCCCTCGCCCCGGGCCAGCACCACTGGCAA
>CAZFBU010000168.1:0-4535 GCA_964517175.1 uncultured Saprospiraceae bacterium | reverse complement strand
CCGATTTCGGAGATTACAGGTGTTTCATACCCTCCCGAACGGTAAGCTCTGGGAGGTCCGTAGCGGTAATGAAAGCGCGCAAGGCTTCAGGATTTGCAACATCGCGACGTACTGTTCCGGAGACATTTCAGATGAATTCACAACTGTCGAAGTTTTTCCAGCAGTCGCTCCTCGCTAACCGGCTCAAGTTCTACGTACGTTTTCTGGCTATACGTATTTTCAATCGGACGCGAACCGAAGTACAACTGCTCCTCTTTCAACGCCAGCAAAATGACTTTGGCTGCCAGATTGACCGGAATGTTGAGCGCTGTGAATCCATTGCCGTTGTCGTACATGCGCACCACCGACGGAATATCGTCAAACACCAGAAAAGCGACCTGATCGTCAAAAGATTCAATAACGCTGACTGCCCGGGCGCCAACCATCGTCCGGGTCGTTTTTTTCGGATAAAAATAATGGCAGCCGTACCAGTTGAATTCACTTATTTCAAAATGATAGTATTTCTTCTCCGCCACCTTGCGAATGGGCAACGACCGGTCATCTGCCAACCGCCAGTCGAATACATGATCGTCATTGAATGCGAGCATGGTCGAAAAACTGCCGGAAAACAGCTTAACCGCAATTTTATTGGAAAGGGAAAGCACAACGGGCATTTCCACTGAAACCGGCTGTATTAGTTTCAGCGGTTTGCCATCTTGCGTTGCTTGCAGATAAAACTGTCCGGCTGATTCCAGCAAGCGATTTTCCGAGGTAGTGCCCAGGTTGGTGAGTATCATCTGACTCTTGCCAAAAACTTCGCACAAATGCAACTGGACTTCGCCGCTGACTGGCGCTCCGGACAAATCCGAAAAGCATTGCGGCGGAAAAATAAACCGAATACCATGTGGACTCACAACCGTAGTCGATCGATTGGCGTCAATCGTTTTGATTAATTTTTTTGCGGCTTTCCCGGCGAGAAAGTTTGTTAGCACAGAGGAGACACGATGACGCGAGGCTCGTGCTACGGAATCCGATCTTGTCGTCATAACAATTAAGTTTTCTCATAAAAAAAGTTCAGACTTCCTCTCAAATGCTGTAAAACAGATTGGCAAAAAGTATTTGGGTAGTGTTGTATCAGTAGTATGTTTTAACAAAGATAAGAAGAACATGCAAAAATTGGCGAGGTAATCGTAATTTATCGCGGCTGAAAGACATATTTTTTTTGCATTGATACAAAAATCATTGGTATTAAAAACGGACTTATTTGAAGCCATTCCGGTGACAACAACCAATAACCTGAATTTATGAAACCATTAGCCGAAAGAATGCGACCTGTTGATTTTGAAACATTTGCCGGACAAAAACACCTGACCGGCGAAGCGGGCGTCATTCGCCGGTCTGTTGCATCGGGCAATTTACCCTCTCTCATCCTCTGGGGACCGCCGGGCGTTGGCAAAACCACGCTGGCACGAATCATTGCCAACCAGTTGCAGCGACCGTTCTATACCCTCAGCGCGGTACACTCGGGCGTGAAGGATGTGCGCGAAACCATTGAAAAGGCACGTAGCCAGCGTTTTTTCACTGCCCCGAACCCGATTTTATTCATTGATGAAATTCACCGTTTCAACAAAGCGCAGCAGGATTCGCTGCTCGGCGCGGTGGAAGAGGGCATCATCACGCTCATCGGTGCCACGACGGAAAACCCTTCCTTCGAGGTAGTGCCTGCCCTGCTGTCGCGTTGCCAGGTTTATGTATTGGAGCATCTGGAACGCAAAGACCTGGTCGGTTTGGTTGATTTGGCGCTGGCAAGAGACGAATACCTGCGGGAAAAAGACATTGAAATCCAATCATACGATGCCCTGCTGCGCTACTCCGGTGGCGATGCCCGAAAATTATACAACATACTGGAGTTGATCGTTGGCGATATGGCTGCGGATGAAAAACTGGAAGTTACCGATGCGTTGGTCATTTCAAAAGTACAGCAAAACATTGCGCTGTACGACAAGGGAGGCGAGCAGCACTACGATGTGGCATCGGCGTTTATCAAATCTATCCGCGGCAGCGATCCCAACGCCGCCGTTTACTGGCTGGCTCGCATGATTGAAGGCGGAGAGGATGTAAAATTCATCGCCCGCCGCCTGATGATCTCGGCTGCAGAGGATGTTGGTCTGGCAAATCCCAATGCCTTGCTCATGGCAACTACCGCTTTTCAGGCGGTGCAGGCCGTGGGGCTGCCGGAAGCGCGCATCATCCTCTCAGAGGCAGCGATTTATCTGGCAACTTCGCCCAAGAGCAACGCCGCTTACCTGGCTATCAACAAAGCTCAGGCACTGGTTCGTCAAACGGGTAATCAACCGGTTCCACTCCACCTGCGCAACGCACCAACCAAATTGATGAAGGACCTGAACTACGGGGAGGATTACAAGTACGCCCACGATTATCCAGGCAACTTTGTACCACAGGAGTTTTTACCCCAGGAACTGGCCGGTACGAAATTATTCGACCCTCAGGAAAACCCGGCGGAAGAAAAGATGCGCCAGCGACTGAAGCATCAGTGGGAAGGCAAATACAACTATTGAGTTTGAATTGCGGTTTGTTGCTTGCAATTCGCAGTTTGCAGGACGAATACAGCAGCTACTCCCCTGCCGTTGTTACACAACCTTGTCCGCGCAGGATGAACTGGCAAAAGCATCTGGTTTTGCCTTGAACACAAAGCCCATACCCAGAATATAGCCCATCGCTTCCTTGAGCGCGGTATTCGACTGGAAATGTGGATCGGTGTTGATGTCCGCATGTACTTCCAGGGCCACGTCGTGCTTATCGAGCAAATCACAAAGCGCGTAGGCAATTTCGACCGATTTTGCCACCTCGGTAATCATGCGTTCGCGCAAGCTGACCTTCGCCTGCACGCGCGTGTTCTGGATGAACATAAATCCGCCTTTTTTCTCCCGAAGGAAAACGATAACGGTAGCGTATTCTATCACGCCACCGCGCACCTGAGAATCAGAGCCGATACAGATCTTAAGCTTATGCCCGAGTCCCTTTTCGCGGATGATGGCCTCCTCCACTGCTTTTTTGATTGGAAGCTCGATTTTCATGCCATTGAGTCGTCTCCAAGCCATGATGTAAATAAATTGTTTCGCTAAAATTCAAAAAAAAGGTTCAGAATTTCTAATTTTTCCGAAAAGTTAAATCAAAATTAATCTTCATTTAACAGACGGATAAACATCTCGTATGTTGCAATAAGTTCCCGAAACAAAATTTTTATGCTTTAAAACCTAAAAAACAGTTCAAATCTGGAATATTTATTCGTTTATGGTTCACTAATGAACGACATAGACTCGGCTATGTCGCGATTGCTCAAAGCGCACAGCGTTTTTCTCGGCACCGCAACCATGCCCGGGCGTTTGTACGACCTGGGGCGCTACCCCGGCGCTATTTTTGATGCGCAATCCGACGCTTTGGTCATCGGGCACGTCTTCCAAATCAAAGACGCAGCCGCTGTATTCCCCACACTCGACCGATACGAAGATATAGACCCGCAGCAGCCAACAGCGGGCGAATACCGCCGGGAGTTGGTGCTGGTTCAACTCGGAGAAACGCAGCGGGAATGCTGGGTGTATCTGTACAATTTGCCAACGGAGAGCTTGCGCGAAATTCCGGGCGGCGATTATCTGACGTACCTGAAAGGCAATGCCGACTATCAAAATTTTATTCGATCTGTGTAATTTACCGACCAACGCCTATCTTTGCGCCAAATTTTATTTCATCACCCCGATCAATTTTTCCAACATGGCATTTCGCATGAATCGATCCATCATTCTGGCCTCCCAATCGCCCCGCCGCAGCTTTTTGCTCAAACAGGCTGGTTTTGAATTTACTGTAAAACCAGTCGATATCGACGAAGAGGACTACCCCGCCGATTTACCCGTTGACGAAGTAGCCGGCTACCTGGCGCATCAGAAAGCATTGGCTGCCAGGTCTTTCATCCAACACGACGAGATCGTTCTCACCGCCGATAGCGTCGTCATTCTAAATAATGAAATTTATGGAAAACCTGTGAACCGAGCAGATGCCGTGCGCATTCTTCGCGCCCTTTCGGGCAATATGCACCGCGTGATCACCGGCGTTTGTCTGTTGGCGAAAGAGCGGGAAGTCGTTTTTTCCGACGAAGCCAAAGTTTATTTCGACCAACTGAGCGACGCAGAGATCGACTATTACATCGATAACTATCAGCCTTTTGACAAAGCCGGCGCATACGCCATTCAGGAATGGATTGGATTGTGTAAGATTTCTAAAATAGAGGGCACTTACGCCAATATCATGGGGCTGCCCGTGCAGCGGGTGTATGAGGAATTGCAGCGGTTTTAAATAAAAAAAGGCAAACATAACTGCTCGCCTGCGTGTAATTCAGCAGGGGCGAGTTTTGAAAATTCTAAAGATTCGAAGCCTGAAAAATTTTATTCCAAGATGCAAGGCTCAAATCTAAGGTGTTTGAACGCTGAATAATAATTTATACAGCACCGGCACAAAGAGTAAGGTAATGACGGTAGCAA
>CAZFBU010000167.1:5258-8737 GCA_964517175.1 uncultured Saprospiraceae bacterium | reverse complement strand
TTCTGACCGGTGCGCACCATTCGTACCTTGGGGTCGGCAGTTCCCCACACGCCCTGCACGTATTGCCAGTCGCTACCGCTGGTGCTCTCCGATGTGATCAAACCGGTGTGGCAATACACGGTGCCGCTGAACCCCGCCAGCGCGCCATTGCCATCTGCCGCATTGAACCGGATTGTAACCTGATCTTCGACGGTTGGAAATGCCGGCGTGGTCGTCACGGCTTGCGCCATGCCGGTAATGATGACAAAAAGTGCTGCAATTATGGTAAAGACTGCCTTCATTTGCTCATATTTTTTTCGCTACAAAATTTTGAAAAACTTCTTTCCGGGAAATTTAAATTTCACAGAAATTAGTGTTGTAACAGATATATTGTAAATCCTACACAAAGTAATTCTAATTTTTCCTATTCCGCAAACAGTCGGCAAAAAAAAGCGCCAAATGTCAGCTATTAGAAAAAACAAGGGCAGCTTCCCGAAAAAAGCTGCCACCTGAATAATTTTAACCAAAAATGTAATCCCGGGAATTGCTATTATACCAATTCGGAAGTGAGAAGTCGAAAATCGGAAATCATAAGTATTTGTAAATCAAAACTTAAAATACTCTTTAACACGTCGTTATCAATTGAAATTGGTATTATTCCTAAAAGTTGCTCCGCACAAATTTCAGCGGCTCACTCAACTGCTCAATGCCGATAATCCGCACATAGTACGTGCCGCTTGCCAGTTCTTCCGTATCCACCTGCACCAGATTGCTGCCAATGGCAATATCCACTTTTTGTAGCTGAATAATTTGTCCTTGTGCATTTAGTATGTGTAGCTGTACCTGCTCTGCGGCGGTCGCGCTGTTCACCTCTACCGTCAGCCTGGACGTGAAATTCGGGTTCGGATACAAGGACATGCTGTACTTGTCCCGCGCACACGGCGCTTTGGCAAATACCAGGGGCGAGTATTCAAAACTGCCGTCCAGATCCACTGCCTTGAGTCGGAAGTAATGATCTTCATACTTAGCGGGCACTGCATATTTGTACCGCCGCGTCTCCAGCGAATTAGGGGATTCGGGCTTCTGCTGTGCCACCGCCGCAAAATTCCGACCATCGCGCGATGCTTCGATTTGGTAATAACCAAAATTTTGCTCCGTGGCGGTCTCCCAGTAAAGGGATACATCGCAGGCGTTGGTGCGGGTTTCGAAGGTGGTGAGCTCGATGGGTAAGGAAGTACTACCATTGACGATAACCGTAGGAAAACCTTTAGCATTAAGCACCAAGGGATCAAAATTTGCAGGAGTAAAGAACTTCCCGGCAGCAGACCCCGTGGCAATTTCCACACAATTATCACATTGCCAGGATGGAGGTAAATCAAACTCGGCTAGACAATAGGTATCGCCATCCATAACTGTAGCACTGGCAGCTGCACTGGTCAGTATGATGTACATATATCCATCATCCATTAAATTTTGATCGGATGGAGTATAAGTAGCAATATTAAAGCCAAAAGCATCCATCAAGGGAGCCCCTGGAAAGCCGGTCATAAAATTTGTAATGTCCGGATCGGGGGCAAAACCACTACCATCAGTTCTGGGGATACCCGGTTCAATCCCCATCAAAGGAATACGAAGAACCAATTTCGCAGAATTCCAATTAACATCCATATCTCCATTAGGATCGATTACTTCCATGTTTACTTTGATATGATTGTTACCTGTATTCTCAATGGACACTTCAATTTGAGGTGTTTGCCCATAAACTAGAACTATGAATCCCATGTTGAGGACAAAAATCATTAAAATACGATTAATTATAATTTTCATTTTTTTGACTGTTGTGTATTAACAATTTGTTTTTGTCTTCAATTAATATTCTATGGTAATTGCTCCATTATTACGAATGTATTGTTCGCAGGTATAAATGGTGGTGCCCCCGGGAATGGATTATCCGGATGCAACAAAATGATACTCTTAATCAACTGTGCATCGGATGGTGTATCATTGTCTCTTACTGTTCCATCTAAGTTTACATCATGATTATCATATACATTCATGATCACGAATGTATTGTTCGCAGGTATAAGTGGTGGCGCCCCTGGAAATGGATTATCCGGATGCGAAATAACTTCGTCTTTCACTAACTGTGCGTCAGACGGTGTATCATTATCCCTGATAGTACGATCCTCATTCACATCGCCAGCCCACAGTGCCCAGCGATTCGTTGATGGTATGTTGTGCAGGGCATTTGTACCATGCGTGCCGCCGGTTGGCCACTCGGCATTGATATCTTCCCGGAAGTCAATGATTTCTTCGCCATCGGTGAAGTCTTCGGTGCCAATCGTCATAGCTCCCAAGTGGTTGCGGTGCTTGATCGCTACAAAGTAGTTATCCTTGTTTTGCAAGAAGCGTACGCCGTCTTCCCCATCGGCATTCACGAGTTTACCATCCGCCAGTAAAAAGCCGGGTACCTCGTCAATGATGGTCGCGCTATTCATCTCATCTCGCAATTGCACCAACACCCAATCTACGATAGCTTCACCGCTCACGGCGTGTGTCCAGGTATTTGGATTGATGGTAGCTGTGACACTCTTTCCGTAAGGATCTCCCGTTGGAATCACGCCTGCTGTCGCCAGATCGGTTCTCATTTTCGAGAGTGAAGTTTCGTAAGCCCCTTGCAAGTACGCCCACGCGTGTGCCACAATACCCGGACGAACGGTCGCGAAGGTGAAGTATTCCCCATCCGAGAAGTCGTAATCCACTTCCCAGTTTGTACCGTTGAGCGTCATCGGGTATTCGGTAGCGTCCGTGAAGTCGCCATCATCATCCACCCAGAGATAGACGATCATGTCTTCTTCGGCGGGTAGCTTGGTCGCCAATGCGCTTCCGTCATCCGGCACCTGAATCTGCACGGTACCTACTGTGCCTGTTTCGGCAACCAACCATTCTCTGGTGAGGCGCTGGCGCAGTGGAGAGGTGGACTCGCTATTCTGCCATGCGATGGCGCCGTCATCATTACCCCAGAGTAGGAAGGTCTGATCGGTCATGTCATTGGCATTGCTGGCGTTATCCGCAGCAATGGCTACATTACCCATCGTCACGAGTGCATCTGCATTGGAAGATTTCGACTGCTTCTGGTGCAAACGATCCGTATCGCATTCGTCTCGACCGATACCGGCGATGTCGTTATCGAAGCCACCTCCAGTCGTCCAGATGGTGGTTGTACCATCGCTCGCCAAATAGTCGTGATTCAAGGTAATACCGTACTTGATTGCCAGGTAGGTTTCAATCATCATTCGTTCGGTACTTGTAATATCCGTGCTGTAAATGATGACTTCGGCAATATCGCCATCGAAGAAGCCGGAAGCTGCGCCTTTATCAGCACCGAGTGCGGTGTTGTTGTTTGGTACGTAGTTTCGGGTCAATGCCACATTTGTACCGTCCGGATTACCATCCAGATACAAGACCCTGCCGCCGGCGGTTCCATTGTAGGTAGAAGT
>CAZFBU010000167.1:0-5158 GCA_964517175.1 uncultured Saprospiraceae bacterium | reverse complement strand
GGATTGAAGTTGATACCACTTGCCGTGAATGTTGGCTGCAAGATACCAACGGACTGATCCGCATCATTCTGATTGCCACTCTGATCTGCCCAATCGGATACTGCGCCAAACGTTTCGGTTACACCGGCATCCGCTTTCAACCACAATCTAATATCATCATCTACACAAGCCGGACCTTCGAGTACGATGGTCGCTAGTGTGAAGTAATCACCATCGTTGAAATCAACTGCATTGATCGTTGCGATGCCCGCTGTGAAGTCATCGACCGCAATTTTGGTTGTACCACCATTGCTAAAGTCGCCATCATCATCAATCAATAGCGCCAGTTGATTCGCAATCGTTGCACTGATGCTCAGGCTTGATAAATCAAGTTGTACTTCTACATCACCCACCATACCTACTTCGTGGACGCGCCATTCGCGATCCAGGCGTTTGGCGATACCCAGACTCGTCGGTACTTCAGTGGTGATTTCATCAATCGAGCCGTCGTTATCATTATCATTCGACCAAGACAAGAAACTGTAATCGGCTGCAAATGAACTGCTATTCGAAGCATTATCTACTTCTATTGTGCCTAAGCCCATCGTCACAATCGCATCGTCATTTTGCGACTTAGATTGCTTCTGGTTCAGATTAGTACAATCGTCGCGACCGATACCGGCAATGTCATGCACGTAGGTCACATCCGCATCTTTATCCCACATTTTGGTAAGACCGTCCGTTGCGAAATAATCCACCGTTCCGTTATTCAAAGTAATACCGTACTTGAAGGCGAGATAAGCATTGACTTGCTCTCGCTCGGTAGAGGTCAGAGCGCGATTGTAAACAATGTACTCTGCGATTTCACCATTCCACGGGAAGCTTGTATCTCCTCTTCTACCGATCTTGAGCTTGATATCTGTGGCATTTTCACCTCCTGCCAATGCATCAGAACCAAGCATGTTATTGACCGAAGTCACACCAATATCACTTTCTACTTTGCCGCCCAGGATGTGTGGAATGCCGTTTGTGTAGGCATTCGTAGCACCTTGATCCGAAAGAACGCCTGTATTTGGAATGAAGCGCCAGCCATTCACACCGGAATTGACATGACCTTCGTAGTTCTCATTCGTTTCTGATGCGAATAGGAACTGGGTCGCGTTATTGCTGGTTCTACCAACGGCAATGATTTCAAAATCAGAATTGGTAATGCCCATCTCATCCGTCGTCATCGTAGAGAGCATCTCGTGGTTGCTGAAGGTCAATGCCGTATTGAAGTTTATAAGACCAGAAGTAGCAGGCTGAAGTGCCATTGTACCCTGTTCAAAGTCAAAGTCATTACCACTCTGATCTGCCCATGCAGCTCCGGTAACCGTGCCGTCATCCGCCCGTAACCACACCGCAATGCCTGGATTCACACAAGCCGGACCATCCAGGTCGGTTGCCAAAGTGAAGAAGGCAGCATCCGGCAAATTGCTCGTGTTAATGGTCACGCAGCCCATCGCATCGAGCTGCTCTTCTGCGTCAATATTCACCGAAGCAAAAGTTTCATCCATGCCACTCACGACGAGGTAAGTTGCATCGTCAAAGCCATCAAAGCACATCGTAATGTCCTGAT
The DNA here is from genome assembly GCA_964517175.1 of uncultured Saprospiraceae bacterium. Taxonomy (GTDB): domain Bacteria; phylum Bacteroidota; class Bacteroidia; order Chitinophagales; family Saprospiraceae; genus JADJNW01. The sequence goes on along the minus strand of CAZFBU010000167.1, from coordinate 3,561 downwards.
CGGTCCAGTTGGATGTCACATCCAGCTTCCAGATTCGACCGGTGCGAGCGTTCACATTTGTACCAACAACCGCCTGGCTAAAGCTCGTGCCTTCGCCGTTGTGACCCCAGATGAAGTAAGACTGATCGGTAACAATGGAGTTGGTATTTGCAATATTACTAGCTGTAATCGCGCTACCCGTCGCCACCGTCAGAATACCCTCGCTGGTTGCGGAGCTCGTTTGTTTTTGATGCAATTCTGTACAAGCATCTCGACCCAAGCCAGCGACACTGTAGCGATAATCGAAATTATCGACCGCACTCCAAACGGCATTGCCGTCACTATCGAAGTAGTTATTAGCCGCCGCCGCAGCCGGTACATCAAGCGAGATACCGTAGCGCAATGCGAAGTAAGATTCTACCTGACGGCGATCCATTGCTGTTAATGCGCCGCTATAGACGGCAAATTCGGCGATGCGCCCATCGAAGGCACCCGTTGTATTGTTTTTATCGTTACCTAAGATCAGCGTAGAAAGACCGCCCTGCGAAGCATTTTGATTGAAATTCAACACTTGTGCTCCGTCCACATATACGTAAGATGTTTGTGGTGCAGTGGTTGCTTCTTCATTCATGATAACAGAGCTCAGCTTAATTGTTGAGGTGACATTACCACCTGAATAAGCTACCGAGCCGGTACCATTACCTACATTTTGCATACGCAAATAGCGATCTTCGGTGATACCACCGTCGCCATTACCCCACAAGCCTTTATCGGTCGCATCAGCTTCATAAGCAATGAATACGGTAAGCGGATCGGTGATATTTGGTGTAATATTCACTGGCAATTCGAGGAAGTCGCCTCCGTCGAATTCAAATGCCGGATTGTAGTTCATCATTGCCGTTGGCGCAGGCTGCTGAGCCATCGTAGCCTGTGTACCGTGGTTGGTTTGACCGGAGAAGTCATTCCAGTTGCCTACCGTTGCGCCGTAGTCAGCGCGTAGCCAAGCGCGAATGGTACCATCGTTACCCACGCAATTCGGACCGTCAATACGCGTACCGAGCGAGAAGTAAGCGCCATCGGGAAGATCTGCACTGTTAATTGTCACACAGCCCGTATTGATGTCAAGCGCTTCAACGGTTTCGATGCTATTCATCGACGGATCGTTATCGTCAATCAAAAGATAACGCTCCCCAATTTGTCCTTCGAAGCAAATGGTGATGTCTTCGTCCACCCAATTTGCTGTTTTATCCACTTTCCAGACACGTGGCATGCGAGCCGTCGCTGGAGCCGCTTCTATACCTACGCCAAAGCTGAAGTTATCGATTCCTGCATCGTTATTTGCCCATGTCAAGAAGGACAAATCGGCATCTACAGATTCGCCGTTGGAAGCATTATCGGCAGGAATTGGTATCAAGCTACCCAATGCCATCGTTACCAGATCGTCATCATTCAGCGAACTAGATTGTTTCTGATGCAAATCCGTACACAAATCAAGACCGATACCGGCGATATCATGCTCGAATCCATCGTTATCGTTGGTCCATGATTTCGTGCCCATGCTTCCATCCCAATCGCTGGCAACGTAGTCCGTATTCGTCGTTTGATCGAGGGTGATACCATATTTCAATGCCAGATAGGATTCTACCTTCTGACGATCCGTTGCCGTCAATTCATTGGAATATAAGATGACTTCTGCAATGTCGCCATTCATAAACGAACCACCCTGCGCTGCCTGACCGATGCCGAAGCGTTCGAGGTTGAAGGCTGCACTCGCGAACATTGCCGAATTTTCATCCGCACCACCGTCTATGCGCATGGCTACCTGACCGCCCGCTGACCCCGTTCCACCAGCAAACAGGTGATAATTATCAACCGTGTTATTAAGCTGGGTGAAGGTTGCGTTGCGACGCACAAACTGATGAGCCAACGTTCCATTGCGCATGAATAAGCTCAATGCCTGGTTGTTATTGTCATCATTGCCTGCCGCCGTTGCGGTGCTGAACATACGCGCGGAAGTTGCACTGGTGTTGTTCATCTTACCGACCACAAAGGCATACACTTCATTATTTGTAACCGCACTGCCGAAGTTGCCCTGGAAGCCATCATTGCCATCCAAGCGTACCACTGGATTGTAGTTGAGCGCATTTGCCCCTGCCACCAGTTCCGGATCAGAAGCTACGGTTGTCGCATTGCTACCATTTTGGCTGAAGTCATTCCAGGCAGTCATATTACCCAATGCCGTACCATCGTCGCCCTTCAACCAAAGCTGAATACCGCCGGTGACGCATGCTGGCGCAACCAATGATTTTGCCAACGAGAAGTAATCACCATCGTTGAAATCACCCGTGTTTAAGGTCACACAACCATTCATATCCAATTGGTGCTCGATTGTGCCCGTTGTAAACGCCGGATTGTTATTGACGACCAGATAATGCTCATCATTGTAGCCATCGAAGCACATGGTAATATCCACATCCCCCCAAGTGGTTGGGTCGCCATCATTTGTATCACTCTTATCTACTCTCCACAGGCGATTCAAGCGCGTATTTACAGATGTACTGCTTACGAAATTACTGAAATCGAAAGTGCCATCGTTGTTACCCCATACGAAGTAGGTGTTATCAGAAATCACTGATTCGCTATTGGCGCCATTGCTGGCAGCGATCGAATTACCCAATGCTACGGTCAAAATAGCGTCGCTATTTTGAGACTTGGACTGCTTTTGGTGCAGTTCTGTACATTCGTCTTTACCAAGACCCGCAATGTCGTAGCGGTAATCGAAATTATCCACTGCACTCCACATCACCGTACTACCATCACTGGCAATGTAGTCATTTGCCGCTGCCGCTGCCGGTACATCCAGCGTGATACCGTATTTGATAGCTAAGTAGCTGGCAACCTGGCGCTTCTGAGCATCCGTCAGTAATCCCTCATAGAATACAGCTTCCGACATGTAGCCATTGAAGTAAATACCGCTACCGGAGTTGATACCGCCAAGTCTTGCTCCCGAGAAGCCCGTACCTAAGTCAAACGTACCATCTGCGCCTGCGTAAGCTACTTCATTTTCATTTGCAGCTATGCGGAAATCTTTAGCGCTATTGTTGCTTAGCGCATACATAAATATGGTCGGGTCCTGATTCGTGAAGGCAGTAGGATGTAGCATATCAGTTGGTGCTGTCACATCAAATGCGAATAAGTTAGCCGCACCTCCACGCCAGTAAAGACCTGGGCGATCATTGCCAAACTCTGCTAGAGCTTGGTAAGAACCACTGATAACATCGGTACGCGATACAAAGAATGCGGTCATTTGGTCATTTGTTGCGTATAGGGTTGGCAGGTTGTAGAAGTCATTCGAGCCATCGAAATCAAGCGCCGGGTTGAAGTTGATAGCATTGTCAACCAAAGCGGGTTGGCTTGTACCTGTTGCCTGGTTCAAGTTTTGACTGTTGCCACTAAAGTCACTCCAATCCGAAATACCAACATCAGATGTTGTCCCGTAATCCGCCCGATACCAAGCCAAAATACCCGGATCAACACAGCCTGGGCCGCCCACCTTCGTACCGAGGGTGAAGTAGTATCCAT
>CAZFBU010000166.1:6887-8882 GCA_964517175.1 uncultured Saprospiraceae bacterium | reverse complement strand
TTTTAAGTACCTGGACAGAATTAAATTGTCAATAAAATAGACAGGATTTACGGGATTTTCAGGATTCAGAATGCCGTAAATCTTCGATTTACGGTATCCTGTCAATCCTGTTAATCCTGTCAAATAGAAAAATAAAATTGTCCATCTACTTATCTGGAGTGATGATTTTATGCTGATTATTGGAATGACGCCAACGGGGCGGGCAACGGCAGAATGTTTACAATTAAATCGGAAAGGAATTCTCAATATGAGAAGACTGCTGATAGGCATTGGCAAACATCCGCCAGTACACTGATCGTTTCCAACATTCCAAACGATTTTCCATTCCAATTGCCCCTTTCTGCTGAAATAGTTAACTTTGTACGGTATCCCTAAAATGACAACTTTAGAGCATGAGACGAATTCTATTGCTTGTATTGTGGCTGAGTTCTACAACGACCTTCGCGCAAATAACCGTTACGAAAGACTATTTCCCGGCTGCCGGCGATTCGCTCCGCGTTGCAGTGGACAATCTGCCCGCCAATATTTCCATCGGTCCGGGCGGAGCTGATCTACGGTGGGATTTTACGAGCCTGCAATCGCCCTTCACCCGGCAAATCAATATACGCCCGGCTTCGCAGGGAGCGCGTACTTTTGATTTTCCGAATGCCGACCTGTTCACGCCTCTGAGTGATGAAGCGGAGGTTTATTATCGGGTAAACAGCGGCGAATTTCAGACGGTCGGCATTTTCGGAAAGGATCCTTTTGGCTTCGGCATCAAGGCGATCACGCGCTTCAGCCCGCCCTCCACCGAGCGCCGCTCGCCCCTGAACTATGGTGATGTAAATACCTTGAGAACCAACTTTTTCTACGCTTTTTCGGCGGATGACCTGCCGGACGCAGTCCTCGATCAGTTGCCGATTACGCCGGATTCGATTCGGATTCGCATCGCCATTGAGCGGAAAGATGAAGTGGATGCCTGGGGCAAACTCACCATCCCCGGTGGCATGTACGACGTGCTGCGGGAAAAACGAACCGAGATACGGGAAGCGCGCCTGGATGCAAAGTTTGGGTTTATTGGTTGGCAGGATATCACCAATCTCGTACCCAATGCGGACTTTATCGGCAAACGCACCTCCGTGTCTTACCATTTTCACAGCAATGAGGCTAAAGAAATTATTGCCATTGTCAGCATGGATGAATCGGACCAAAGAGCTGTCCGCGTCGAATACAAAGCCAATAGCCTGTCAACGAATATCCAGGATGTAAAATCGCTAAAGCCGGGGGTTTATGCCTACCCAAACCCGGCGATTGTGAATGTGCGCTTCGAGTTTTCCAACCTGCCCGCAGGTAACTACAAACTGACGATTTTCAATATTCTTGGCGTTGAAGTATGGAGCCAGTACTATTTTATTGATGGTCAGCGCCTGGAAAAAGTCGATATTTCCAGCCTGCGAAAAGGGACCTACCTGTACAGCCTGCGCAACGAAGCCGGTAAAACGATTTCTACCAAGCGGCTGGTCGTTGTCAGACCGTAAAAAAAGCAGCAAAACATTATTTGTCAAGCGTGCCTTTAGGTACGCCTTATCGGTAGAAAACCATGGGGGCGTGTTAATCCGTGCCGTAGGTACGGTTTATGCCCCTCTGATTTTGCCACATTCCGTACCTATCCCATCGGGAAAAACATCATTCCAATCATTTGCTACCCATATTTTGTACCGAACGGCACAAATACCAATGCTAAAGATAATTCCGAAGCGAGAATCGCTAGTAAAAAGCCATCAGATGATTCCGGCAGCCCTACGCCATATCCTTCAATGCCGCCACAAACGTATCCAACTCTTTCGGTGTGGTGTAAATATTCGGCGTGATACGGCAGCCATGCACGCCGGCACCATCGATTGCCACCGTCCAGATGCGATACTTTTTCATCAGTGTATCCGCCAGATCGCGGGGCTTCATGTCTTTAATACCCACATTGGCGATGCCGCAGGCGCGGTGCGACTCCTTCGGCGT
>CAZFBU010000166.1:0-6787 GCA_964517175.1 uncultured Saprospiraceae bacterium | reverse complement strand
CAATAATAGCCGTTTTCCAGATTGATATAATCCGGCTTGAGGCGATAGCCGCTGCGCACCTGCAGCCAGAAATCTTCATCGGCAGCCACCTCTTCGGGCGAGAGATGCGCTACGGAACGGACCAGTTTGTCCAGGTTTTTGAAAATAGCCGGTGCGCCAAGCCCCAGTACCGGCAGTTGCTTTAGGAAGGTACGTTTATCCATGATGTTTTGTGTTTGCTGATGCCATGAAAATAGGTAATTCTGCCGAGAAAATTTTGAGGACAGCGGATTTGTTTCGGAGGTTCATCCATTTTTTTTAAAAGCTTATCGCAAAATCGGAGCATTCGCTTGCGCGATCGTGCAAAAATTCGTTATTTGTACTCGAATTTTAAAATCCTGATAACCGATGAAATTCCTGATTCGTTTACTTTTCCTCAGTTTGCTGATTTCGGCTTTTGCTACCTTGCCAGCATCTTCTCACGCGCAGGTTTTAAGAAAACTAAAAGAAAAAGCCGTTGACAAAATTCTGGGCACGGAAAAAGAAACGCCCAAAGAAAACCCCACCTCCACCACTACGAGCAAAGGCAAAAAACTCACGCCGCCGGATGTAAACATGCACCTCACGGAAGCGACGGCTGCCGTTAATAACCAAAACTACAACGGCGCGAAGTTTAACATCCAGCAGGCCATTACCGGCGTGGAACTGGAAATCGGCTACGCCATTCTGGAGTCGGCACCCACTTCCGTGAATGGCGCGGCGTATGTGCCGGCGGAAGACCAGGTGGCGAGCACCGGCATTGGTTTTGTCGGACTCACGATTGGTCGCAAATATCAGGGGAACAAGAAGGAAGTCAACTTTGGCGTTGTGAACAACTCCGCCCTGGTCGGCGCTTACGGTATGATGCTTAACAACGCCAATTATTCCAGTTCGGAAGGCGAACAAAAAGCGATCAGCCTGGATGGCAATCGCGGTATCATCAAATACGAAAATGGCAATTACGAACTCGGCGTACCGCTGGGTACAAATTCTATTTTTATTCTGAACTGCAAGGGCTTCGAGGATGAGAATGAGGTAATGGCCGCAGCCAGGCTTTTTAATGTCAATGAAATCAAAAAATTGTTGGGCGAACAGTAGTTTTCACTTTTTCAAAATGATCAAACCGATGAAAAAAATATACATTCTTCTCGTTGCAGGCTTAATGATGGCTGGCGCTGTATTTGCGCAGGAAAAGGTAAATGCCCATCTGGCGGAAGCCTCGGCCAGCTACACCGCAGGCGACCTGGAGGCAACCCGCTTTGCCCTGCAGCAGTCGCTCAACGAACTCTACGTGCTCATTGGCGAAAAAATACTGGCGGAAATGCCCGAAAAACTCGGAGATTTGACGGCCCTGGAAGGCGAAGATGCCTACAACGGCTACACGCTGGGCTTCTCGGGGGTGTATATCGACCGCACCTACCAAAGTGCCGACGGCAAGCAATCTATTCAAATTACCCTCATCAATGATTCTCCGCTGCTCAGCGGCCTGAATGCCTTTCTGTCGTCACCGCTCATGGCAATCGCGGGCGGGCGCAAACTGGTGAAACTCGATGGCTACAAAAGTTCGCTGGAGAAAGGAGACGACGAGCCGCCTACTTTTACTATTAATACGCCATTCGGGCAGTCGCTGCTGACCTCCGAATTTAACGGCTTTGACGATGAAAACCAGGTGCTGGCACTGGCAAGACAAATCCCGATCGCCAAAATCGTCGCCATTGCACAGTGATGCCTTCCGGAAAAGGGCTGAAATGCGCTAAGGCGTTTTCAACTTTTACCGTCCAAAAACGCCAATTGTAATACCTGCTTGCTATTTTTGCGGGGAAGGTGTAGTTTTAGCCACTGTTAAAAATCCAAGCTATGCAAAAAGCTCAAACCCTGATTTTTCCATTTTTTCTCGTGTGGATGCTGGTATTTTTCAGTGCGACCACCACGCAGGCGCAGCGCTTTGAAGGCGGGCTGGTGGGCGGTTTCAACCTCTCGCAAATCGATGGCGACAAGCTCGCCGGCTTCAATCAAATCGGCATTACCGCCGGTGGAAAAGTCGGCGCGATCCTCTCCGACCGCTGGCAACTGAGCCTGGAGTTGCTCTATTCACAGCAGGGCGCCAGTCGTTCCCGTGCGGATGACCTTTCTTCCATTTACGATAAGATCCGTCTTAACTTCGTGGAAGTACCGGTGATGATCAATTTTAAAGAGTGGAAATTCCACGTCAATGCCGGCGTTTCCTACGCCCGTTTGATCAACTTCAAAGTGATTGACTTTACCGGCGTGGATATCAGCGACCAGCAGGATTTCAACGAAAATATGCTCTCTCTGGCGCTGGGCGCTATTTATTATTTCAATGAAGATGTCGGCTTTGAGATTCGCTGGAACCGCGCACTCACCGACCTGCAGGCGCAGGATGGCGCGGGTACGTTCATTGGGCGTACGATTGGGGTTAAATTAATTTATCTGTTTTAAATAACATTGACATGAATAGATTTTGGGTATTTATTGTTTTTTCAGTAGTCTTGATAAGTAGTTGTAATAATCAGTCATCTGACAATAATAATAGCGGACAGGCAACTCAACCTGCTCCGCAGCAGCTTACCGCGCTTGATTATCCCACTTTGCCCGATGATCTGGTACAGACTATTGGCACCCGGGGCGACCACATAGATGTACTTTTTTACAACATGCCCATCAGCATCAGCCGCGATGGCAATGCCGACGTGCAGCAGATGCTATCGCACATTGGCGCTCAGTCGCCCGGGCAGGTAGCGCCCTGCAATCCCATCGGGCGTATCTTCTTTCAGGGGCAAGGCGAAACGATCGCAGAAGCGGATTTGTACCTGGGTGAAAATTGCAATTATTATCTGTTTATGATTGATAACAAACCGGCTTACGCCAATGCGTTGCTGCCGCAGGGTACCAGTTTTTATGAGAATCTCATTGCCCCTTATCGCAATCAGTAAGGTTGGCATCCGCACGGAGGCGCTTTAACACCCTGCGAATCAAATGATATGAGAAAATACGGTGTGATTGATCTTGGCACGAATACCTTTCATCTGTTGATCGCTCAGGCAAATGAAAATGGAGGTTTCGAGGCTATCTTTAGGGAGCGGCATTTCATTAAATTGGCGGAGGGCGGTATTCATCGCATCGGCGAAGCCCCCTTCGAGCGCGGCTTGCAAGCCATGCAGCAGTTTAAAAAACAGCTCGAAACGCACGGCGTGAAAGCAGTACAGGCGATTGGCACGGCAGCTTTGCGTACGGCAGAAAACGGTCCGGACTTCGTTCGGCAGGTTCAGAAAGCCACCGGCATCCGCGTCGAACTCATCAGCGGCGACCGGGAAGCGGAACTCATCCACAAGGGCGTCATGCAGGCGATTCCGCCGGTGCAGGAGCGCGTCCTTATCATGGATATTGGCGGCGGTAGTGTGGAGTTTATCATTGCGGATGCGGAGCAGGTCTATTGGGCGCAGAGCTTTCCGGTGGGCGTGGCTGTTCTCTGGAAAAAATTTCACGAAAGCGACCCCATCAGCGGCACAGAAATAGAAGCAACGCGCCAATTTTTGCAGCAGCAGCTTCAGCCCTTGCAGGATGTTCTGGAAAAATATCCGACACAAGTGCTGGTTGGCGCTTCGGGCACTTTTGATGTGCTGGAAAATATTCTGGTCAAGCAGAAAGATTCACCACATCATTCGCATTTGTCCGCGCACGAATTTCCGGCATTTTACAACCAAATCATTCCCACAACCCTCACCGAACGGCTCAACATGGCGGGCATGCCTGCCGAGCGCGCCGATATGATCGTGGTGGCGCTGATATTGCTCAATCACGTTTTGCTTACCGCCAATATTGATTCGGTGATCATTTCCGCTTTCGCTATGAAGGAAGGCATGCTGGCAGAGCTGATGGAAGCGCCGACGGCGTGAGCCGGATCACTCCAACTCCCCATTTTCATCGCCCAGTTGGTTGTCTTTGCGCAAACGCTCAAACATCTCCGACACGCGATACATCTCGTCAATCGTATCATCGAGATAAAACGCGATCTCCGGAATGCGCCGCATCTGCTTTTTGATGCGCGCGGCTAGCGCCTGCTTCAGCCGGATTTGGTTTTCTTCCATCTCCAGAATAGGTGCTTGCTTGTTTTCGGTATTAAAAACACTGAGATATATTTTAGCCAGACTAAAATCCGGCGACATTTTCACGCTCGTTACAGATACCAATACCTCGACGCCATAAATATAACTCCCCTCCGCCTGCAGCACCATACTGAAATGTCGCTTAATCAATTCGCCAATTTGCTTTTGTCTTATTGTTTCCATCTCTTTTGATTTCAAATGCTCAAAATGTGCAAAATTACCAGAAAAAACAAATCCTAAGTGGAATAGTTCCTTCTCCGGAAGTTTTCTCCGACCAAAATGTTTATTTTTGTAAAACAAAAAATTGGAAATAGTACACTGATGTACATGATTTGAACCAACCGGCAACTTCATTGTAGATTATAAAAATCAGTGTCCTATTAAATGTTAAAATATTGAGCAACAGCCAAAATATATTATCCACTCCAATCGAATACCTCAAAGGTGTCGGGCCCGCGCGTGCCGATCTGCTGAAAAAAGAGCTCAGCGTTTTCACCATCGGTGATCTGCTGATGCAATTTCCGTTTCGCTACATCGACAAAACGAAGTTTCACCGCATCAGCGAACTAAGCGAAGAGAGCGGTCACGTGCAGCTCAAAGGCGTACTGCGCCAGCTTTCGACCGTGGGCGAAGGACGCAAGCGGCGGCTCGTCGGGCGTTTCCGCGATGAGAGCGGCTCTATCGAATTGGTGTGGTTCAGCGGCATTCATTGGCTGGAAAAAAATCTGGTAATCGGCAAGGAGTACGTTGTGTTTGGCAAGATCAACGCCTTCAACCGCAGCCTGAACATCCCGCATCCGGAAATGGAGGAAGTCACACCCGCCAACACAAAAAAGGAGGCGACTTTTGCGCCGGTGTATTCCAGCACGGATAAATTGAACTCCAAAGGCTTGGACCTGAAAGCACGCCGTAAGCTGATGCGCCATGTATTTGAAAAGTTGCTGCCACCCGAAGTGCCGGAAAACCTGCCGGACTACATGCTCCAAAAATTCCACTTCCCCGCGCGCTACGATGCCTTGCGGCAAATTCATTTCCCGAAGGATGAGCAAGAATTGGAGCTCGCCCGCAATCGCCTAAAATTCGAGGAATTATTCTTCCTGCAATTGCGCTTACTACAAATCAAACGCCGTCGTAACGATACCGTTCGAGGTTTTGTATTTGAAAATGTCGGAGCTTATTTCAACGAATTTTACAATGAAAAACTCCCCTTTGAACTCACCGATGCGCAAAAGCGCGTCGTTAAAGAAATCCGCCAGGACTTGCGCATCGGCAAGCAAATGAACCGACTACTGCAAGGCGACGTCGGTAGCGGCAAAACGATGGTGGCACTGCTTTGTATGCTCATGGCGTTGGGCAATGAATCTCGTGGAAAGCCTTTCCAGGCTTGCATGATGGCACCCACGGAAATCCTCGCGCAGCAGCACTACCAATCGCTCACCGATTATCTCGAAGGTATGGGCGTGCGCATTGCTTTCCTTTCCGGCACCGTGAAGGGTAAAAAACGCACGCAACTGCTGCAATTACTCAAAGATGGCGAAATCAATATCCTGGTGGGTACGCACGCCTTGATCGAGGATTGGGTAGAATTCCAAAACCTCGGCTTGGCGATTATCGACGAGCAGCACCGCTTCGGCGTAGCCCAACGCGCCCAGCTTTGGAAGAAGAGCGAACCGCACCCGCCGCACGTATTAGTGATGACTGCTACGCCCATTCCACGCACACTTGCGATGACGCTCTACGGTGACCTCGACGTCTCCGTGATCGACGAAATGCCGCCCGGCAGAAAGCCCGTGACTACCATCCATAAAACCGAACACCAGCGCGATCAGATTATCCAGTTTATGACCACCGAAATCACCAAAGGTCGGCAGGTGTATGTCGTCTATCCTTTGATCGAAGAATCGGAAAAGCTGGATTTGCTGGCACTGGAAGCTGGCTACGAAGCATTGCTGCGAGACTTTGCCCCGCCGGATTATCAGATCAGCGTGGTGCACGGGCGCATGAAAGCGAAGGAAAAGGATTTTGAAATGCAGCGTTTTGTCAAAGGCGAAACCCAGATCATGGTCGCTACCACCGTCATCGAAGTGGGCGTGAATGTGCCCAACGCCTCCGTCATGGTCATCGAAAATACCGAGCGCTTTGGCTTGTCGCAATTGCACCAGCTACGCGGGCGCGTGGGGCGCGGCGCCGAGCAGTCCTACTGCATCCTGATGTCCAGCTACAAACTCAGCGCCGACGGACGCGAGCGCATCCAGACGATGGTGCGCACCACCAACGGTTTTGAAATAGCCGAAGCCGACCTCAAGCTACGCGGCCCTGGCAACATCGAAGGCACGCAGCAAAGCGGCATCATCAACCTGCGCCTCGCCGACCTCGCCAAAGACGGCCGCATCCTCCAGACCGCCCGCGAAATCGCCGCCCGCATCCTCGACGACGACCCTGCCCTCCAGCGCCCGGAACACCAGCCGCTCAGGCGCTACCTCGAAACGAATAAAAAGGAAGCGAAGGTGTGGAGTAGGATTAGCTAGTACCGGCGACCTTCAGTCGCCGCGCTGAAAAATAAGGCACTGGATGCAATCCAGCGCCAGCGTGGGATTTTGAGCTCCAAAATAAAAAAAGACAAAATCAGAACTATCTAGTGC
>CAZFBU010000165.1:0-8926 GCA_964517175.1 uncultured Saprospiraceae bacterium | reverse complement strand
ATTTTGTCGTAATTGGAGAAAGCGTAATAAAATTAAGCGAAGATATAAAACATAAAAACGCTCAAATCCCTTGGCATAAGATTAAAGGATTTAGAAACATTGTTGCGCATGATTACTTTGGCGTGGATGCAGAGGAAGTGTGGCAAATCATACAGCACAATATTCCCGAATTGATGGCAGATATTGAGGAAGTTCTGATGGGTTAGCTTTGCTTTGGTTTTACATAATACAACATGAATGCATTACTTTTATCTAAAGAATTTCAAATAATAAAAATTATTTAAATAAATATGGGTTTCGACAAATACCAATACAGTATAAGTCAAGATAATAAAAAATATCCAGTAATCTTGACTCCTTCAAGGATTATTAAAGCAATTGATAAAGATTTAACAAAAAACGAAGTCTACAAATTAATAAATGTTTTCCCTGAAAAAAGTCAAGTCCTTTATCCTCCTGCGAAACCTGTAAATTTTCAATATATAGAAAGAAGACGGCTAAACAATGGGTGTGGCATTTTTTGGGGAATAATTATTTTAATTTTTCCTGTAGGCATGCTGATTTATTCATTATATAGAGGAGGAATTGAAGTTAGCCTATTATTTTTAGCTTTAACAATTCTATCAATTATTTTTTTTATTAATCAGGAAACTAGCATAAAACATGTGAAAGAAAAAGTTCCGGATACTTTGCATCATAAAAAAATTGAAGAGTATGAAAAGAAGGTAATAGACATAAATAAACAAAATGAATTAAATGATATTGAGTTTAAGAAAAAGTATGAAGAAATTAATCAAAAACATATACATAAAATAGGAGAATATAAAACTCGGTTATACTATAATGAATTGATTCCAATTTCTATAGCTGAGAGAAATTTTGATAATATTCAAAGAGGGAAGCGTGAAATTGAATTCTTATCGTATTTGGTTAAAGCTTTTGGGAATCAAATTAAAGTTGATATTTCACCCAAATTACCTTACAAATCATATTTCCCAGATTTTGTATTTGTATGTAATAAAACAAGCTTACATATTGATATAGAGATAGATGAACCATATTCAATTAAAGATAAAACTCCAATTCATTATATCGATTCTTCAGATTACGAAAGAAACAATTTCTTTCTTAATCAAAATTGGTGTGTGATAAGATTTAGTGAATCCCAAGTATTTAACCAACCAGATGAATGTATAAATTTGATTTCTAATTATGTAGATTCAATTATTAAAAAACAAAAATTATTTAAATGTAATCTGAATCAAGAGAATAGGTGGACATACGAAGAAGCTCTAGTAATGGCAAATGAAAATTACAGAAAAAAGTACCTAATTAAACGTTCATAATGTACAATGCGCTTCTACACTACACGGATAGCAAATTACTCTCCTCCTTCCAAAAAAACAATATTCCTCATCAAGCCCTCATACTTCGTGCGTTTCACCGCTGATTTTTTGAACACTTTTTTGAACACTTCTTCGGTGAGTTCCTGCCAGTCGCGCTTGTCCATATCAAGCAGATCGGGATGCGGCTCGAAGGCAGGCTCGCGGTGCGGCTCGGAGAAGCGATTCCAGGGGCAGACTTCCTGGCAGATGTCGCAACCGAACATCCAGTTCTCCATTTTACCCTGAAACTCGTTGGGAATGGCTTCGCGCAATTCGATGGTCAGGTAAGAAATGCACTTGCTGCCGTCCACGAGGTAGCCCTGCGGCGAAATCGCATCGGTCGGGCAGGCGTCGATGCAGCGGGTGCAGGTGCCGCAGTAATCCCGCATTGGGCTATCCGGCGCTAATTCCAAATCAAGGATCAACTCCGCCAGAAAAAAATAAGAGCCCGCTTTCGGATGAATGAGGAGGGTGTTTTTGCCAATCCAGCCCACGCCCGCGCGCTTCGCCCAGTCGCGCTCCAGCACCGGCGCGGAGTCCACGAAGCAACGCCCGTTCACTTCGCCGATGTTTTCCTGAATAAACCGCAGCAAATCCTTCAGCTTCCGCTTGATGACAAAATGATAGTCTTCGCCGTAGGCGTATTTTGAAATTTTTGGCGCTTCAGGGTCAACTTGCTCTTTTTCTGTGTAATAATTGTACAGCAAACTCACCACCGACTTCGCACCCGGCACCAGCCTGGTCGGATCGACGCGCTTCTCGAAGTGATTTTCCATGTACTGCATCTTGCCGTGCATGCCCTGGTTGAGCCAGGCTTCCAGTCGCCGCGCTTCCTCGTCCATGTGCTCCGCCCTGGCAATGCCGACAAAGCCAAAGCCCAACCGCTTTGCCTCTGCTTTGATCCGCTGTGTCCGGTTTTCCAACTGCATACGACAAAGATAAGGATTGTTTTAGATTGCCGGTACGTTACACAATTTCCCTGAAAACTCCTACCTTTTGGCGATGTAACAGGAAGGCAAAATTTGCGCAGGAGGTCCCATTATTTACTTCATTCAAAACCAAAAAAAACTATGATTTTCGATTATATCATCGTGGGAGCAGGGTCGGCGGGGTGTTTGCTCGCCAATCGCCTCTCGGCGGATGCGAACCATAAAGTCTTACTCCTTGAAGCAGGCGGCAAGGACCGCCATCCAAACATCCATATTCCGGCAGCATTCAATAAGCTGTTTCGCTCGGCGGCAGACTGGAGCTACGATACGGTACCCCAGCCGCACATGGGCAATCGACCGATGTACCAGCCGCGCGGGCGGGTGCTGGGCGGGTGCAGCAGTATCAACGCTATGATTTACATCCGGGGGCATCGCGCCGATTTCGATGGCTGGGCAGCGCTGGGCAATCGCGGCTGGTCGTACGAAGAAGTGCTGCCCTATTTCCGGAAATTTGAGCGCAACCTCCACATCGAGGATGCATACCACGGCAAGGACGGCGAGTTCACCATCAGCGATCCGCGCAGCCCGCACCTGCTCACACGCACCTTGCTGCAGGCGGCACAGCAGGCTGGGCATCCATTAAATGAGGATTTCAACGGCGCAACCCAAACCGGTTTTGGCTTTTACCAACTGAGCCAGCGAGCAGGCAGACGCGAAAGCGCCGCAACGGCCCTCCTGCATCCAGTGCGCAGCCGTAGCAACCTCGCGGTCGTCACCCATGCGCAGGTGCAACGCATTCTCCTGGAAAATAACACCGCAACCGGCGTGACTTACCAGCTTGGCGATCAGACCGTTACCGCGAAAGCCAATCGCGAAGTCCTCCTCTGTGCCGGCGCGTTCAACAGCCCGCAGTTGCTGCTGCTTTCGGGCATTGGCGACGAAGCGCAGTTGCGGCAGTTGGGCATCGAAGTGAATAAACACCTGCCGGGCGTCGGGCAGAATTTGCAGGATCACCTGCTCGGCGGCGTGTTGTATCATTGCAGGCAAAACATCACGCTGGACAGCGCCGAGCGTTTTCCGCAGGTACTGGGCAACCTCTGGTCCTATTTTGTTGGAAAACGCGGTCCCTTCACCAGCAATGTCGCCGAAGGTGGCGGCTTTGTGCATACGCAGGAGGGGCTGGCAGCGCCGGATATGCAGTTTCATTTTGCACCGGCATACTACGTGCAGCATGGATTCAAAAATCCGAAAACGGGCAACGGCTTTGGCATAGGCGCTACGCTGATCTGTCCGCAAAGCCGGGGCGAAGTGCGGCTGGCTTCTGCCAATCCGGCGGACGCGCCGCTGATCGATCCGAAGTATTTCAGCGACGAGCGCGACGTGCAAACGATGATTCGCGGATGCAAAATCGCCCGCGATATTCTGACGCAACCGGCGTTTGATCTGTACCGGGGCGAAATTTTTATTCCCGAAAGGGAAGATATTTCCGATGATGAAATGGCGGATTACCTGCGTGAATATTCAGAAACACTCTACCACCCGGTGGGTACTTGCAAAATGGGCAGTGACGAACAGGCGGTGGTCGATGACCAATTGCGCGTACGTGGTGTGGAACGGCTGCGCGTAGCCGATGCGTCCGTTATGCCGGTGATCGTACGCGGCAACACCAATGCGGCAACCATGATGATCGCGGAGCGAGCAGCAGATTTGTTGAAAACGAGCAAACGATAAACCCATGTCCACCGAAAAAACACAAATCTTTTCGCTGCAAACCGCTGATAATCAAAATATAGCGCCATTTGCTCTTCGCAGTGTAAAAAATTGATAGCAAGTAATCGGACAGGATTGACATGATGCTGTAAATCTTCAATTTCCAGTATCTAAAATCCTGAAAATCCCGTTAATCCTGTCTATTCATTGACAATCTAATTCTGTCCACCTGCTTAATTTGGACGCCTTTTATATTTTGATAACCAGTAGTTTACGTTTTATGCCAAAAATAATTATGTCCGGAACACAAACCAAACGACCGTCGGCAACGCTGATTCGCTGGCGCAACTGGGAGTACTGGTCGTCGCAGGCGTTCTACTTCCCGATGTACCTCTGGGGACCGCTGCTCGCGCTGCGGGCGGGGCATCCGGCGTTTTTCACGGCAACAAACCCGGGTATTTACACCGGCGGCTTTGGCTTTGAATCGAAATACGAAACGCTGCTCAAAATTCCGGCGCCATATCGCCCGAAGACCATCCTGGTGCGCGACGCCGAAAGCTTCGGGCAGGTCGTGAAAAAAATGCAGGCAGCGGGCATCCGCTTTCCGGTCATTTGCAAACCGGACGTCGGCTTTCGCGGTTTCCTGGTGCGGAAAATTGCGACGGCAGCCGAACTGGCCACCTATCTGAAAAAATACCCCGTCGATTTCCTCATCCAGGAATTCGTCTGGCGGGCGGGCGAATTTGGCGTGCTCTACTACCGCCTGCCCGGCGAAGAGCGGGGCGTAATCACTTCGCTGACGATCAAGGAGTTCCTCGCCGTCACCGGCGATGGCACCTCCACCGTGCGGGCGCTGGTGACGCAACATCCGCGTGCCCTGCTCCAACTCGACCGCCTCCGCGACACCCACGCCCACCTCCTGCCCCGCATTCCCGCTAAGGGCGAACGCGTGCCCCTGGGCGTCGTGGGCAACCACTCCAAAGGCACCCGCTTCATCAATGGCAACCACCGGATCGACCGCGAACTGGAACGTACTTTTGACCGCATCGCCCGGCAGATTCCCGGCTTCTACTTCGGGCGCTTCGACATCAAGTGCGACCGCCTGGAAGACCTCCGCCGGGGCGAAAACCTCACCATCTTCGAGCTCAACGGCGTTTGCTCGGAACCCACCCACATCTACGACCCGGAAAAAATAACCTACCCCGGCGCCCTGCGCGCCATCGTGCAGCACTGGAGCATCATCGCAAAAATAGCCCGCACCAACCACCGCCGCGGCGCACCCTACCTCCCCACCCGCACCATGATCCGCATCATCCGCGAAGGACTGAAAAAAATGAAGCAACTGCGGAAATTGAGCGAAGCGAAATCCCGCATGAGCTGAGGTGATGCCGCCGAAGAGAGGGGGCTCGGGTTGTGTTTTGTACCGTAATTCCGGCTTATTATTTACTGCCTGACATTTATTATCTTTGTAAATAACCCAAAAAAACTCGATCTTTCCCATTATGAAAACCATACCAGCGCAAATGCCGAGCGAAATCTACACCGAGACCCTGCCCGACGGCACCTCCTTCGAGATGATAAAAATCGAGGGCGGTAGCTTCATGATGGGCAACAACGAATCGGAATATGGCGAGGAAAAGCCAGCGCACCGGGTTACCGTACCCGATTTTCACCTGGCTAAATACCCCGTTACACAAGGCTTGTGGAACCAGGTAATGGGTGCAGAAAATAATCGCTCCGAATTTCAGGGTTTAGATCGCCCGGTAGAAAGGGTAAGTTGGGACGACACAAAGGTTTTTCTGGACAAGTTGAATAAACAAACCAATAAAAACTTCCGCCTGCCCAGCGAAGCAGAATGGGAATATGCCGCGCGCGGTGGAAAATATAGTAAAGATTGTATCTACGCCGGCAGCAACAAACTCAAAGAAGTAGGCTGGTACAATGCCAATAGCCACGGCGAGACCAAGCCGGTGGGCTTAAAGCTACCCAACGAACTGGGCTTATACGATATGAGCGGCAACGTGTGGGAATGGTGCGCCGACGTGTGGCATAAAAATTATGACGATGCACCGCAAGACGGCAGCGCCTGGCTGAGTGGCGGCGAGCAGGCTCGCCGAGTGGTTCGTGGCGGGTCCTGGTACGGCTATGTTTACAATTGTCGCGTCTCCAACCGCAGCAGGTACTTTATCGATTACGGGTACTTCAATATCGGTTTTCGGCTTGCCGGGTACTAAGTTACCCTTGAGCACTTTTACACTGTTACCCTTTTTATTCTCTCACCGCCGAAGGCGGTCGTTTTTTTTGAAAAAACGCTATTTTTCCAGAGATTTGAGCCAGCCGCCGGTCATACGCCCGATCTCGTGGAGTTTTTCGGCAAAATCCTGGTAGCGGTTAGAGTGGTATAAGCCCAATTCGTACGCCAGCCGGAAATAATGTCGAATGATCTCCAGTTGTACATTGGCTTGGTGCAGCAAGCGCTTTTTCTCGGGGCGCGGTGCATAAAACGCCTGAATGTACAATTCCAGTAAATCAGACAATTGATTTTGAATGCGGTCACCCAACGTAAAACGTTGATTCCTGGGAAATTTATTCAGCACTGGTATGGTGCTTTTCAATAGCTCATACACCTTTTGGATAATCGTTGCTTTATTTTCTTTCATAATGAAGACTGTTAATAACCTGTATGAAAAAATTGTGAGTTTTGATAATTTGCTACTTGCCAGCAGCAAAGCCCAGCGAGGCAAGCGTTACAAAAATAGTGTAGCGGACTTTCACTTTCGGCTGGAAGAAAACATCTTGAGATTACAACAACAACTAGAGCAAAAGAGCTACCAGCCCGGCACCTACCGGACGTTTGATGTGTATGATCCCAAACAACGAATGATTAGCGCTGCACCTTTCCGCGATCGCGTTGTGCATCATGCCTTGTGCAATGTCATTGAGCCGATCTTTGAACAAACTTTCATTTATGACAGCTATGCGAATCGAAAAAGGAAGGGAACCCATAAGGCCATTGAGCGCTATCAGCACTATGCCCGGCGGCTTCCCTATGTACTGAAATGCGACATCCGCAAGTTTTTTCCCAGCATTGATCACGACTTGCTAAAACACGAAATTCGCCGGAAAATTTGCTGCCGCGATACACTATGGTTAATTGATCGCATTATTGATAACTCCAATCCGCAGGAACCATATTTGCAATGGTATGCTGGAGATAATCTATTCACACCGCTGGAGCGCCGAAAAGGATTGCCTATTGGCAATCTGACCAGCCAATTCTGGGCGAATGTCTATCTCAATCGCTTCGATCACTTCGTCAAAGAAAAACTCCGCGTACCCGGATACATCAGATACGTGGATGACTTTGTATTGTTTGGCTCAGATAAACAGCAACTACGGGATTGGAAAGAAGAACTGACAGCATATTTATCCAACCTTCGATTGTTTCCGCACCCCGATAAGACCCAAATTCATCGAACAAAGAATGGCATACCTTTTCTCGGGTTTCAGGTCTTTCCTTATCACCGCTACGTTCGCAAAGCAAAGGTAAAACGATACCGGCGCTATTTGAAAAGCAACCTCAAGCGACGACAACAAGGAACGCTATCCCCACAGACACTGGAAGATCAACTCAATGCCTGGCTGGGGCACATACGTTTTGGACATAATATGCGCTTGGAATATCATGTTTTTTGGTATCTTCGTCGTCGGGGGGTTAGGCTATTTCGCTCGCCGAGTGGTTCGTGGCGGGTCCTGGAACAACAATGATAACAATTGTCGCGTCTCCAACCGCAACAGGAACAATATCGATAACAGGAACAACAATATCGGTTTTCGGCTTGCCGGGTTCTAATGACAGGTATTCCTGTGGTCAGAGTTGTGTCGTCCAATTGGTTCGGCGCAAGCGTACCAAAGGTTAGTACGAGTCTGATCCCGTTCCCGATGTTTAAATCGGGACAAATACATCGCCACAGAAAGCGGCTGGTACTTTCCAAGCGGAGGGAACGTCGCTTTCTTTATTCTAAACCATCATAGTTAGTTAAATGATAGCCAGCACAGTAAAAATGGATTACATCGAGCAATTAGCCCAGAATATGATCTTCATCAAAGGGGATGACAAATTCCAGATGAAAAGTGAAAATTGGAATGATAATAAAAAATTGGAGCGCCAAGTGAAAGTTGTTAATTTTCACCTTTGCAAATATCCCGTCACGCAAGGTTTGTGGAATCAAGTAATGGGTGCAGAAAATAATCGCTCCGAATTTCAGGGTTTAGATCGCCCGGTAGAAAGGGTAAGTTGGGACGACACAAAGGTTTTTCTGGACAAGTTGAATAAACAAACCAATAAAAACTTCCGCCTGCCCAGCGAAGCAGAATGGGAATATGCCGCGCGCGGTGGAAAAAATGCCCTCGCCCGGCAAGAAAAAGGAACGGATTTCGTCTATGCCGGAAGCAATAAGCTCAAAGAGGTAGGTTGGTACGATGACAATAGTCACGGCGAGACCAAGCCGGTGGGCTTAAAGCTACCCAACGAGCTTGGCTTATACGATATGAGCGGCAACGTGTGGGAATGGTGCGCGGATGTATGGCATGACAATTACAAAGGCGCGCCCGAAGATGGCAGCGCCTGGCTGAGCGGCGGCGACCAAGACCTTCGAGTGGTTCGTGGCGGGTCCTGGTTCTACTATGATTACTATTGTCGCGTCTTCCTCCGCTACAGGGACTTTATCGATCACTGGTACAACATTATCGGTTTTCGGCTTGCCGGGTACTGATTTACCCTTGAGCCCTTTTTCACTGTTACCCCTTTTTCTTTTCATTTTATTCCCGACCGAAGGTCGGGACGATTTTTTTTGTAACGGCGGCTTTAGCCGCCGCATAATAAAAAGCATTACAACGGCG
>CAZFBU010000164.1:7973-9029 GCA_964517175.1 uncultured Saprospiraceae bacterium | reverse complement strand
TCACACCGCCGTTCGCAGCTTATCCCGCAAGGCAAACAACTCGTCCCGATACTGGGCAGCGGAGATGAAATCCAGCTCTTTGGCCGCTTTTTTCATTTTCTTATCGGTTTGTTCGATCATCTTTTCGATCTGGTCGCGGGAAAGGTAGCCAATCACTGGATCCGCAGCCAGGCTTGGCATTTCCGGCTCGATGTAAGCGTTTTGCTTACCGCGAATGTCGAGGATGGACTTTTGATTGAGAATTTCTTCCCGCGTTTTGCTGACAGTGCGCGGCGTAATGCCATGCTCTTCGTTGTAAGCCATTTGCTTCGCTCGCCGACGATTTGTCTCGTCAATGGTTCTTTGCATCGAATCGGTCACTTTATCCGCATAAAAAATCACCAAACCATTAGAGTTACGCGCGGCGCGTCCAGCGGTTTGCGTCAAAGAACGTTCGTTCCGCAAGAAACCTTCTTTATCCGCATCCAAAATAGCGACGAGTGATACTTCCGGCAAATCCAAGCCTTCCCGCAGCAAGTTCACCCCAACGAGCACATCGAATTCGCCCAGGCGCAAATCCCGAATAATTTCCACCCGATCCATCGTATCTACTTCCGAGTGAATATAGCGCACTTTAACATTGAGTTTTACCAGGTATTTGGTCAATTCCTCCGCCATCCGCTTGGTCAGCGTGGTCACCAATATGCGCTCTTCTTTCTTGACGCGCTCGTCAATTTCTTCCAGCAAATCATCGATCTGATTGATGCTCGGACGCACGTCAATGGGCGGATCAAGCAGTCCCGTCGGACGAATCAGTTGCTCGACGATCACGCCGCCGGTTTGTTCCAATTCATAATCACTCGGTGTTGCACTGACAAACACAATTTGATTGGTCAAACCTTCAAACTCCGAAAAATTCAGTGGTCGGTTATCCATTGCCGATGGCAAACGAAAACCGAAATTCACCAGACTCAACTTCCGGGCACGGTCGCCACCGTACATGCCGCGCACCTGCGGAATTGTCACGTGACTTTCGTCAATGATCATCAAGTAGTCATCAGGGAAATAGTCCAATAG
>CAZFBU010000164.1:0-7873 GCA_964517175.1 uncultured Saprospiraceae bacterium | reverse complement strand
CCACTCTCGATTTCAATCATTTCAATCGCTTCGATTTCATCACCAAAAAATACGATGCGGTAGCCATAATCGACATATGGCAAATTAATATCCACCGTATCGCCTTTCACGCGGAAGGTCGCCCGCTTGAAATCCACCTCCGTTCGGGAATACAAACTATCCACCAGGCTGTACAAAAAAGCATTACGCGAAAGCGCCTGCCCTTGTTTGATGCGAATGATGCCCGATTTGTAATCCTCCGGATTGCCCATACCGTAGATGCAGGACACCGACGCCACGATGATAATGTCGCGCCGCCCGGAGAGCAGGGAGGAGGTTGCCCGCAGGCGCAACTTATCAATTTCTTCGTTGATCGAAAGGTCTTTTTCTATGAATGTATCCGTCACCGAAATGTAGGCTTCCGGCTGGTAATAATCGTAATACGAAACAAAATATTCCACCGCATTATCTGGGAAAAATTCCCGGAATTCGCCGTAAAGCTGGGCGGTCAAAGTTTTATTGTGCGTCAAAACCAACGTGGGCCGGTTAACTTGGGCAATCACATTCGCCATCGTAAACGTTTTGCCCGATCCCGTCACACCAAGCAGTACCTGCGATGGTTCGCCGTCATTCAGACCCCGAACCAATTGTTCGATTGCCTGGGGTTGGTCGCCCGTGGGCACAAAAGGAGATTTTAGTTGGAAACTCACAGTAGGATTGTGATTTTGTTAATTGTTCCGAAGAAATGCCTTCGGCATTATTTGGAAATGGAAATAGAACAGCTTTTGGAAAGCGGAAGTTTCTTTTTTCAACAGAAAGTTTTAAAATAAGTCCTCGGTTTTAGCGTAAAGCTGCCGGAGCGGAATATCGAGCTTCAGTGAATGTACATGTATGCGTTCGTTCAAATCAGAAACGGCAGAAATCCGCCAAAGATTCGACTCCTCCCGGTAGAATGTTTCGCATAAAACTTTGGAGGAATGAATCAGCGCATATTCCCGAAAGGAAGGCAGGGAGCGATAGTAACGAAATTTTTCGCCCCGGTCGTAGGCTTCTGTCGTTTCCGACAATACTTCGATGATGAGAAAAGGATTCGTCAGGCGCATCTGCTTCGCATCCGCAAATTCGCGCTTGCCGCAAACGACCGATGCATCCGGAAATAAATACCGATTGTAAGCTTCAATTTGCACGGCCTGGTCGCTGTCGTAAACAATGCAGTCGGTATCCCAAAGTGCATTGCCCAATGCCAGGCGTGTATTGCCTGCCACGATATTGTGATTAGAAGCTGCACCCGCCATCATCTCCAGATAGCCATCGTGGTACTCAAATTTGACTTCCGACTCTTCGAGCAGTTGAAAGTATTCTTCCGGAGTGTAATATTGCCGCGTTTCTTTCATTTGAAATCTATTTCAAACAGCAATGTACGAATTTGTCAGCAAAGCCGCAAGCATCACACCGCCACCGCGCCGGTAAGCTCCCGCTTCACATAGTACATGTCGATGGCGCCTTTGTTTTTGGCTTCCACCTTACCGCGATACTGGCACTCAAAGCGCGAAGCGACCCACTGGTAGGTCGATTGGGAGATGTTGATCTGCCCTTCTTCGCAGTTGGCTTCCATACGGGCAGCGATGTTGACGGTATCGCCCCAAATATCGTAGGCAAATTTCTTCACGCCCACTACGCCAGCCACGACCGGGCCGGTGTGCATGCCAATACGTGCCTCAAAAAATGGACGCCCCAGGCGAATATTTTCCTGCTTTTGCTCATCGAGAAATTGCTGCATTTCGAGGGCGGCGCGAATCATATTGTCCGGAAAGGCGGAGCCTTGCGTCAAGCCGCTGGCGCACATATACGCATCACCGATGGTTTTAATTTTCTCAATATCAGCATATTGCTGAATAATAAAGTCGAAGCCCTTAAAGCATTTGTCTAGTTCACTAACCAATTCTTCCGGTCCAAGTTGTTCAGAAATTTGGGTAAAATTCTTGAAATCGGTCAGCAGTACTGTCACCTGCTCAAAGCGTTGTGCCCGGGCTTTGCCGTTTATTTTTAATTCATCCGCGATGGATTTTGGCAAAATATTGAGTAGCAGGTTATCCGAATTTTCCCGTTCCTGCTCAATGATTTTATTTTTCTCTTCCAGGGTCTTTTTTGCCCGACGGCTCGAACGGTAGCGGCCGTAGGTCAGCAGGGTGAGAATAAAGGCAAAACCAACGCCAAGAACAGCCAGATACAGACTATTGCGGTTGCGCTCCGCTACCAGATTGGCTTCGGCAATGTCGGCACGGGCGGCGTCGAGGGCAGCCTGCTGCTCCAGCGCGGCGCGGGAAAGCTGCTTGACTTTTGCTTCATTCTGTTCGGCTAAAGCTTCTACTTTTGCTTTTTCTTCGGAAACGCTGGCCAGCGCCTCCTCCTTTTCGGAAATCTTTTCCTCCACTTTTGCCTTCTGCTGCACCAGTTGCTCCTGGCGTTCTTCGAGTACGGTCTTGTCAGTGCTCAGTTGGTCGCGTTCGGTCACCAATGATTGAATATCATTTTCTAATTGTACTTTTTGATCTTCCAACTCCCGCTTTTGCCGCTCCAGTTGGGCTTTCTGGCGCTCGTATTTGTGCTCCAGATCGCTGATGCTCGTCCCTTTGCTGCTGAAATAAGCAAAAGCCTCTTCATAAATATTGACCGCTCGGCGCGGATTTTCTTTGGTCCAGAGCCGTCCTCTTCTGTCCACACTTTTGATAATCAAATCGGAATCACCGGCTTGTTTGGCATAGTTGTACGTTGTGCTCAGCCAGGTTTCCTCATAGCGTTCCTTGCCACGCTGCCGATTGAATGCCTGTGCAATCACCCACGCAGACTGCGCTGCCATGCCGTAATCTTTAGCGCTTACCGCTAAATTATGAGCTTGCTTACCATAATCTTCTGCCTTGCTGGCGCTGATGCGCAAATGCTGTTCCGCCAGATCATACAAAATATTCATTTTTTCTTCGCTTGTGCCCGCCTCTTTCAGTTGCTTTTCCAATTCCTCCACGCTTTGTCCGAAAGCCAGCGATGTAAAGCTCAGAAAAAATAAAATCAACAGTTGTTTCATGATTGTAAAAAGTTTCATTTTGCAGTGGTGTGTATCATTGGAACGGCAAGGTTGCCGAATAGTTACACTTTCGCTCGTTTTCAATTTGACAAAAATATAAATATTTGCCAGCCAAAAGCTGATTATCGAACGATTTCTGTGCGCTTGTCGTATGCGTTTCAAAACATTACCAACCGTCAATCGTTTCTTTTGCATGTTTAAAAATCAAGTTGTCACGATCACCTTTTTTCGTTTCACCGGCTGGAAAAAACGCTGGTGGGCTTTCCGCCAAATGGGGCTTGCGCCTGATCTGCTTCGGGGCATTCCCGGGCTGCAGTTCGCCAAAATGCTGGGCAGCGGCGCGGGCAACGGCTTCAGCGTACTGCCCAATCTCGGCGCGTATGGCTTGCTCTGCGCCTGGGATGACGAGGCGGCGGCGAAGCAGTTTTTTGCCTCGCACGAGCTCTACGCAGATTACCAAAAAAACAGCACCGAACAATGGACGCTCTTCATGCGGGCAACCATGGCGCACGGGCAGTGGGACGGCGTGGAACCTTTTCAAATTTCCGAACAATTCGATGAAAACCAGTTGGTTGGCGTCATCACCCGCGCCACCATTCACACCAAACACCTGCTGGGATTCTGGCGATTTGTACCGGCGGTCAGTCGCTCGGTAGCGGATAAAAAAGGCTTGCTTTTCTCCGTTGGAATCGGTGAATTGCCCATCATCCAACAAGCTACCTTCAGCCTCTGGGAAAACAGCAAACGAATGCAGGCCTACGCCTACCAGAGCCAATACCACAAGGAAGTCGTGAAGCGCACCCGCGAGCTGGGCTGGTACAAGGAAGAACTATTCGCGCGCTTTCATCCTTACGCTTCCTTCGGCACGTGGCAGGGCGAAGAACCGCTCGCCGATTTTCATTTGCAATCGCTTGAAATTTGAGGAAAACTTTCTGATACGTTGGGTCGTTCCTTTCAAAGTATAACGAATGCTATTTTTGAAACATGGAATTAAATTATAAATCCTTCGGGCAGGGCGACCCTATCATCATTCTGCATGGCATGTTTGGTACGCTGGACAACTGGCAAACCATCGGCAAACAACTGGCGGAACATCATACGGTTTACATCGTCGATCAGCGCAACCACGGGCGTTCGCCCCACGACGATCTGATCGATTACCCAAGTATGTCAGCAGATTTGAAACATTTTATGGAATCGCACTGGATATTCAAAGCACACATCATGGGGCACTCCATGGGCGGCAAAACGGCGATGCAATTTGCCTTCGAGCACCCGGACATGGTCGATAAACTTATCGTGGTGGACATTGCGCCGAAAGCGTACCCCGGCGGGCACGAGCCCATACTGGAAGCGCTGAAGAATCTGGATTTGGATAAAGTCGAAGAGCGCAGCGAAGCCGAAGACTTCCTGCGCCAGCGCCTGACCGATTATGACGAAGGCGTTATTTTGTTTTTGATGAAAAACCTCTCCCGCAAGAAAGGCGGCGGCTTCGAGTGGAAAATGAATTTTCAGGCTATTTACAACCATTACGAAGACATCCTGGGCGCGCTGCAGAGCGACCACCCGTTTGAGGGAGAAACCCTTTTTATAGGAGGTGAAAAATCCCGCTACATTCAAGAGAAGGACTGGCCAGAGGCGCAGCAACTTTTCCCGAACGCAAAGCTGCAAACCATTGCCAAAGCCGGTCACTGGGTGCATGCCGAGCAGCCCGACGCTTTTTTGGAAGCGGTGCGCGAATTTTTGGCTTGATAATTGCTATTGATTTATTGCATTTTTGTCTATTTTCAGGGATATTTGGCAATAATTCCCCCGAAATCCTGTTTCTTTCGGAAAGGTTATTCGGATTTTTCCGTGCTTTCCAAAAGGAGCGTACCAACATTCGCGGAAAGTCTAATGTTTAACAATTGGATTTTCCATTAAAATTTATTGGCAAAATTCCCGACTAAAAAATTATATCAACACATGAAGCGACTTTTCAAGTTTTCCGTTTTAGCAATCGTCGTTGCTTTGAGCGTAGCAACCACTACTTACCATGCCAACAACAGCAAGTATTTCGAAATCACCAAGAATATCGAGATTTTTGCGAATCTGTACAAAGAACTGAACACGTACTACGTGGACGACGTGGACCCCGGACAGCTCATGCGCAAAGGCATCGATGCGATGGTGGAATCCCTCGATCCATTTACGAATTACATTTCCGAATCGGACATCGAGGGCTACCGCATTCTTACCGAAGGCAAATACAACGGCATCGGCGCCCTGAGCAGAAAAATGGGCGATTTTGTGACCATTACGGAGCTTTACGAAGGGCAACCTGCCGATAAAGCCGGATTGAAAGTCGGTGATAAAATTCTCGCCGTGGATGGCAGAGATGCACGCGGCAAAACCGTGGAAGAACTCAACAACGTCATGCGCGGCTTTCCGGGCACGGTGGTGGAGCTTAAGGTCGATCGACCGGGCACGGGCGAAATGACCATTTCCCTGATGCGCAATGAAGTGGATGTGCCGAATGTACCTTACTTTGGCATGGTATCGGAGGATG
This sequence comes from uncultured Saprospiraceae bacterium, assembly GCA_964517175.1. GTDB lineage: Bacteria > Bacteroidota > Bacteroidia > Chitinophagales > Saprospiraceae > JADJNW01. The sequence goes on along the minus strand of CAZFBU010000164.1, from coordinate 2,264 downwards.
TCGGTTACGTTGCACTGACGACGTTCACGCGCCAGGCGGGTAGGAACGTGGCGAACGCGCTGAAAGATTTAAAAGCGCAAAATCCGGATATAAAAGGTCTTATCCTCGACTTGCGCGGCAACGGCGGTGGTTTGCTGAGCGAAGCGGTGGATATTTGCAACATTTTCATTCCGAGAAATGAATTGGTGGTAACCACAAAAGGCAAGGTAAAAGAATGGGATCAGGCGTTTCGCACGATGGGCTCGTCGGTGGATGAAGACATTCCGCTGGCGGTGCTGATCGACGATGGCTCGGCTTCGGCTTCGGAAATCGTTTGCGGCGTTATGCAGGATTACGATCGCGGCGTGCTGTTGGGGCAGCGTTCCTACGGCAAAGGATTGGTGCAGAATACACGCGATATCGGTTACAATTCCAAACTGAAACTGACCACGGCAAAGTATTACATCCCAAGCGGCCGCTGCATTCAAAGTGTGGAATACGAAAACGGCGAGCCAGTGCATATTCCGGATAATCGTCGCACACCTTTCAAAACCCGCAACGGTCGTACCGTACTCGACGGCGGAGGTGTGAAGCCGGACATCCTGCTGGATAAAGCCACGGATGAAGCCATTCTCAAAGGGCTGATCGAGCAAAACTATGTGTTTGATTACGCTACGCAATATTGCCTGAAAAATCCAACGCTGACTGTTGCGCCAACCGAATTCCGGTTTACTGCATTCGACGATTTTCTGAAGTTTGTTGAAGAAAAAGGGTTCAGCTATCAAACCGAAAGTGAGAAGTTGCTGCGCGATCTGAAAAACAAAGCAATGGAAGATGGCTTTGACCTGGAAGCCGAAGTCAAATCTTTAGAAACGAAGATGGAAGCTACCAAGCAGCGCGACCTGATGAAGTACAAGTCCGTCATCATCAGCCTGCTGGAAAAGGAAATCGTTGGTCGTTACAACTATCAAACCGGCAAAATCAAAATTGGTCTGCGCAACGATCAGGAGATCAAAGACGCGATCAGCGTGTTGAAAGATCAAAACCGCTACGAAAATATTCTGCAAAAGCAATAATTTGAATACCCTTTCACAAACACCTAACTTCCGAAGTTCCCGTTAACTCCGGAAGTTTTTTTATTGCAAAAATTGCTTTTTCAGGCATCGATGCAGGAGGCATTCTGCTAATTCGTAAAAAAATTGCAAATTTGTGGGCTGTTTTTACAAGATAAACCGCAGATCGACTGTTAATAAACCGAAAACTTCCAAATAGCACCAACGAACATGCAACAAGTTGATATCGAAGCGCTCAATAAACAAATCTACATCGATAGCGCCTTTGTAGAAAAATTGAATGAAGCCACGGGCAAGGTAATCGTGGGGCAAAAGCACATGATCGAACGCCTGATGATCGGGCTGCTCACGCGCGGGCACGTGCTGCTCGAAGGTTTGCCGGGCTTGGCTAAGACGCTGGCAATCAAGACGCTGGCGAATGCCATCGACGCAAAATACAGCCGAATCCAGTTCACGCCGGATTTGCTGCCTGCCGATATTCTCGGAACGATGATCTACAATCCGAACAAGAATGAATTTACCGTGCGGCGCGGGCCGATTTTCGCGAATTTCGTGCTCGCGGACGAGATCAACCGCGCGCCGGCAAAAGTGCAGTCTGCCCTGCTGGAAGCCATGCAGGAGCGTCAGGTAACGATTGGCAATGAGACGTTTAAGCTGGACGAGCCATTCCTGGTGCTGGCGACGCAAAACCCCATCGAGCAGGAAGGGACGTACCCGCTGCCCGAAGCGCAGGTGGACCGCTTTATGCTCAAGGTGAAAATTGGCTATCCGAATAAAGAAGACGAACGCGAGATCATCCGCCGCAATTTGTCGCTGGAAATCGCAGAGCAAATGCCGCCGGTGGTAAAACCCGAAGATATTCTGAAAGCGCGCCAGTCGGTGCAGCGCATTTATATGGATGAAAAGATCGAGCAATACATCATCGATATTGTTTTTGCGACCCGAAATCCGCAGGAATACGGCTTGCGGGATATGGACATCCTGATCAACTTCGGCGGTTCGCCGCGGGCAAGTATCGCGCTGGCGCAAGCCTCCAAAGCCGTTGCCTTCCTGAAGCGCCGCGGCTACGTGATCCCGGAGGACGTGCGCAACGTCTGTCACGATGTGCTGCGCCACCGCATTGGCTTGACCTACGAAGCCGAAGCCGAGAATATCACCCAGGAGGATATTATCAATCGGATTTTGGATACGGTGGAGGTGCCGTAACGGCGG
>CAZFBU010000163.1:3889-9037 GCA_964517175.1 uncultured Saprospiraceae bacterium | reverse complement strand
GCGAGCGGTCGCCTGTATCGCCCGATTGAGGAGCGGCTGCTGCATGAAATTGGTCCTTACGTTGCCAATACCCACACCGAAACCAACGTGACCGGCAGCACCATGACGCAGGCTTACCACGATGCCAAAACCCTGATTAAGAAGCACCTGGGCGCTGCATCGAAGGATGTGCTGATCTCTTCAAATTCCGGCATGACCGGTGTGGTGAATAAGTTCCAGCGGATTTTAGGCTTGAAAGTGCACGAAAAATTTCGCGATAGCGTCGAGCTGCCGGAAGCCGAGCGTCCCGTCATTTTCATCACGCACATGGAGCACCATTCCAATCAAACCTCCTGGCTGGAAACGCTGGCGGATATCGAGATCATCAAACCAGATGCGGATGGTCTGGTCGATTTGAATGATTTGCATCGTTTGTTGAAAAAGTATGCGAGTCGAAAAAGAAAAATTGCAGCAATAACCTCTTGTTCAAATGTGACCGGGGTTTTTACGCCTTACCACGAAATTGCCGAGATCATGCATCATAACGGAGGCTTGTGCTTCGTGGATTTCGCCTGCTCTGCGCCGTACATCAACATCAACATGCGACCGGAGAATCCGTTGCAGCATCTGGATGCGATCTATTTTTCGCCGCACAAATTCCTGGGTGGCCCCGGTACAACCGGTATTTTGGTGTTTGATCCGAAATTATATACCAATCGCGTGCCCGATAATCCGGGTGGCGGTACGGTGGACTGGACGAACCCCTGGGGCGGGCATAAGTACATCGACGAGATCGAGGCGCGGGAAGATGGCGGCACACCGGCGTTTTTGCAAACGATAAAAGTGGCGCTTTGCTTTCAGCTGAAAGCGGAGATAGGCGTTGATCATATTTTGCAGCGGGAGGAAGAAATGCTGGCGCGCGTTTGGGAACGATTTGACCGGCTGCCGAAGTTACATGTACTGGCAAACAACATCCGCGAGCGCCTGGGCGTGATGTCGTTTTACATCGATGGCTTGCATTACAACCTGGGCGTCAGGCTGTTGAATGATCGATTTGGTATTCAGACGCGCGGCGGTTGCTCCTGCGCGGGTACGTACGGGCACTACCTGTTGCACGTTTCGCAACAGCATTCCAAGAGTATTACTGATAAGATCAACCACGGCGATCTGTCGGAAAAGCCCGGTTGGATTCGGCTTTCGTTGCACCCGACGATGACCGACGCGGAGGTGGATTTCATTCTGGATGCGATTGCGGATTTGCATCATAATTTTGAAACCTGGTCGGAAGACTATGTTTATCAGAAAAACAGGAATGAGTTTTTTCATAAGGACGAAATTCAAACTTCGTTGGTGGATGAGTGGTTTCATAAAAAACTGATTTGAAATGCGTGTATTTTTTGATAATGCGGCTACCACGCCAATGAGCGAGGAAGTGATTGCGGCGATGACGGAGGTCATGCGGGAAAATAATGGAAATCCTTCGTCCATCCATGCGGAGGGGCGCAAGGCACGGGCAGCCATTGAGCGGGCACGCAAGCAGGTGGCTAATTATTTCAATGCGTCTATCGGGGAGATTTTTTTTACTTCCGGTGGTACGGAGTCGAATAATATGGCTTTGAAATGTGCGGTGCGCGATTTTGGTGTGCAGCGCATTATCAGCGCAAAGACGGAGCATCACTGCGTTTTGCATACGCTGGAATCGCTGAAGCAAATGCAGCACGTGGAAGTCGCCTACGTTGATCTGGATGAGACCGGCAAGCCAAACCTGGAGCATTTGCGCCAGCTTTTGGAAGCGAACGATCAGAAGACATTGGTATCGCTCATGCACGCGAATAATGAGACTGGCGTGATGGTTGATTTGAATGAAGTTTCTACACTTTGCCAGGAGTTTGGCGCGTATTTTTACTCGGATACGGTGCAGACGGTGGGCTATTTCCCGATTGATGTGGAAGAGACGAAAATCAGTTTTTTGTCTGGCTCAGCGCATAAGTTTCACGGTCCGAAGGGCGTGGGCTTCATTTATATCAACGGCGACAATATCATCAAACCGTACATTGACGGCGGTGCGCAAGAGCGCAATATGCGCGCCGGCACAGAAAACCTCTACGGCATCGTCGGCTTGGCAAAAGCGCTGGAGCTGGCATACGAAAATCTGGGCGATCGGCGAAAGCAAACGCTGGAAGTACGCGACTATCTTCGGGATCAACTCGTAGCAAACTTTCCTGACATTCTTATAAATGGCACCCCGGAGCATGGGCATTACAAAGTGCTAAGCGTGGCGTTTCCGCCGTCGGAAAAATCGGAGATGCTGCTGTTCAATCTGGATATTTCGGGCGTTTGCGTATCCGGCGGAAGTGCTTGTAGTTCGGGATCGAATGTCGGTTCGCACGTTATTGCAGAGTTGGCGAATGTGCCGGAAGATTATACGACCATTCGCTTTTCGCTTTCGCATTTAAATACAAAAGAAGAAGTGGATTTTGTGATGGAGAAGTTGCGGGCAGCTTTGCCGGAGGTGGTAGCGTAAAATTGAGCTAAACTGCTTGCTGCCGGCGCTAATCATCATCCCAGCTATCGAAATCGAACCAATTGCCTTTAAAATCTTCAATGGCCCGCCGGTCTTTCTTTGTTGGTCTGCCGGTGCCCTTTTCGCGCGCTTCGGCAGCCGCCTTTCCGATGAACCATTGTTTGTACTTATTGAGTTCTTCCTCCGGCGTCCGGTCTTCATAGCATTGCATGGCGAGCGGCGCTCCCACGCGCTTCTGAATCAGATCAATTACCTTAAACTGGAAATCGAAGCCGTTTTTGCGCACCACTACGATTTCATCTCGCTGTAGCTGATAAGAGGGTTTTACATTTACACCATTAATTTTTATCTTTCCTGCTTTGCAAGCATCCGTCGCGATAGTTCTGCTTTTAAAAATGCGGACACTCCACAGCCATTTGTCAACTCTTACTTTGTCCATTTTTGTCGTTTTAATGCCTAATTCCCGCAAGGATAAAGAAAATTGTTTCCAAAGAAATGCCTCCGGCGCAAAATTTGATTATTTTTGGTCAATTCTCAGAACATCCACCTTTATTCCAAACGAAAAAACAAAGAATGAGATCATTTTTTACGCTGTTGTTTGGGTTACTAATTACCTCGGTTTTATTTGCCCAGCCTGCCAATGATGAGTGCAACGGATTTATCGACCTGGGAAATCTTCCTGCCTGCAACGGGAATATTTATACCAATGTAGCCGCAACCGCTTCCAACGTCGGGGCGAATAATGTACCAACTTGCTTCAACGGCGGAACAACGCTGCGGGACGTTTGGTTTGCTTTTACCGCAACCGAAGACATTACCGACATATCAATTCTGCTCAGTGGCGCAACCAACGGACCCAACGGACGCTCCATCACGAATCCGCAGATCGCGCTTTACCGGGGCGATTGTACCCCCAACAACCTGTCGGAACTGGCCTGCGTATCCGCAAGCCCCGGAGAATCCAATGCCCGCCTCGACTTTTCCGGGCTGGTACCCAATGCGCAATATTTCATCCGCATCAATGATTACTCGGCTACGGCTGGCTCCAATGCCGGCGACTTCACCCTTTGTGTAGAACAAGAGATTGCAACTTTTAATATGGGCGATGCTTCCGGCTCCACCGCTTGCCGCGGAACGCTCTACGACTCTGGAGGTCCGGAGGGAAATTACAGCAATTTTGAAAATCTCACTTTTACGATTTGCCCCAGTGAGCCTGCTTCCTGCATCAATATCGACCTGGCTTCTTTTGATATAGAACCCATTCTGCTGGCTGGTCTCTTTGGCGATCAACTGAGTTTTTATGCCGGCAGTAGCACTTCTGCACCCCTGCTGGCAAGGCTCTATGGGCGCGACCTGGGCACTGGGTTTCAAATACAAGCTGACAGCGACTGCATAACAGTTGAATTAATCTCCGATTTTTCGGCAACCTTTGAAGGCTTTGAATTGAATTGGTCCTGCTCGTCATCGCCTTGCAATAACCGGAGCCTGGACAATCCGCAGGAAATTACGGCCATTCCATTTCAGCAAAGCGGGCTGACAACCTGCGAATCCGCTGCGCGATTCGGGCAAACCTCCTGTTCCAATGATCGCTTTATCAACGGGCCGGAATACGTTTTTGCTTACAATTCTTCGGGGAATGAGTGCATAAGTGTAAACGTCACGGATGCAATTGAAGGCACCGGCGTGCTGATTTTGAACGGCCTGCCCGACGCACCGGAGACCCGATGTATCGCTCAGAGCACAGAAGGATTTATCTCACTGGCAACCTTGCGCGAAGCCGACACCTACTATATTGTGGTGGCTAACTCCAATGGTTGCACGCCTTTTAATATTGATATTTCCGAAGGCGATTGCTCGCTGTCGCCGGCATTGGTGGATGCACTCTGCAATCCATTAAACGGCTGTATTCGCACCGATGGTTTGCCGACGGTCTTTAACTTTGAAGATGGTTTTCAGGATATTGAAATAGAACAAGGCGTCAATGGTGGCTGCTGGCTGAATTCCGGGCTGGTGCCCAATTATTACTGGTTTACCATTCAGGCACAGGCGGATGGTGATTTTGGCTTTATCATCGAAAGTGCCAACGAAGAAATGCAATCCGATCTTGATTTTAATGTATGGGGCCCATTCACCCAGGAAGAGGTCTGTGGTACTAAGAATGATGTCATTGCGTTTATCCGGAACAATCAGCCCATTCGCAGCTCGTGGTCGCCCACACCGGGCGCAACCGGATTGGCAAACATACATCCGGCTTTTGGCACGGCGGTCAGAGATGAATACGACTGCGGAAACGAACCCGGAGCAGAAGGAGATGACTTTGTGCGCACCATTGATGCCCGCGAAGGGGAAGTTTATGTTGTTTTGATAAATGACTGGGGGGATTTGATTGGTGAATCGGGTGTTGCCATTGATTGGTCGCCTTCCGATGCGGCGGTGCTCGATCCGGTGCCGGCGGAAATTATCGCGGGGGATGTGGCTATCTGCGGGGGCGAATCGGCACAAATCGAAATCCAAAGCCCGGTGGAAGCCATCACCTGGTTGAATGATACCAATACACTTTCCTGCGATGACTGTCCCAATCCGGTTGCAACGCCAACAGAAACAACGACTTACCAGGCTTTGATCGAAGCTTTTTGCTATACCGA
>CAZFBU010000163.1:0-3789 GCA_964517175.1 uncultured Saprospiraceae bacterium | reverse complement strand
ACGATTTATTTCCTCGAAGCAACGAACGCCGCCTGTCCGCAATCCGTGCGCGATAGCGTGACGGTTACGGTTTCCATACCACCGGTCATTTCTGTTTCGCCGGATACTTCCGTCTGTCAGGAAGAACCGATTTTGCTCAGTAGCCTGCAGAGAGAAGCGGGCGTTACGTACGAATGGATCGGGCCGGATATCATTGATGATCCTGCCAATCCGAATACGCTGGCTTTCCCGACCCTCGCCGGCGATTACATCCTCACGGCTACGCGGGGCGCCTGTGAAATTCGCGATACCATAAACGTTGACATTACGCCGATAGCCGTTGAAATTCAGCAGGAAGATACCATGCTGCTTTGTCTCGGCGATCAATTGTCGCTGGCGACCTCGGTTACACCTGCTACCACCAATGTAACCTGGACGCCAAACGACGGTTCGCTCAGCGATACCAGCGGCGTAAGCATAACGGTCGCGCCAACCCGAAGCACAACCTATTTAGCGACCGTTCAGGTGGGCGAGTGCGTGCGCACCGATTCGATCTTTGTGCAGGTAGATTCGCTGCCAGCGGATTTATCCATTATGCCGGCAGACACGACCGTCTGTGAAGGCAGCCTGATTATTCTGACATCGCCGCTCTACGAGCCAAGAGATTTTATGAATATTGAATTTTTGTGGATGCCGGGCGACGGGCAGCAAACCCCGGATTCGCTTTACAACATGGTCGTACAGCCTACGGATACCACCGAGTATATGCGCATCACCACCAGTGGCGCCTGCGTGGATACCGCCATCGCGGTGGTAAATGTGAAACCCATTCCGCAATTGCAAATCGTTCCTTCCGATACACTGATCTGCCCCGGAGAGTCGGTGGATCTGACGGTCATAGGACCGGAAGGACTGGAAAACCCCATGTGGATGCCGGTAACCGGCTTGAGTTGTACCGATTGCTTCGATCCGACAGCAACGCTCTCGTTTACAACGCAATACGAGTTTTCCGCCGAACTGGATGGCTGCCCCGGTATGACAGGGGCGAGCGTTCGGGTATTTCCAAACCCGCAACTGGAACTCAATACCCAAACCGAGATATGCCTCGGCGAATCCATACAACTCAATTTTGTTGCCATTCCCGGTATTACTTACGCCTGGACTTCGCCCGATGATCCGACCTTCAGCAGTACTGATCCGCTGCTGGAAGTGGCCCCTACCCAGACGACTACCTACACCGTCGTAGCTCAGGCGCCCAATTGCGATGCCAGACTCGAAGCGGATATTACCATTTTGGTAGTGCCACCTTCGGACGTGACGGTTTCTCCGGATCAGCAGATTTGCCTCGGCGAATCGGTGACGCTGACTGCGGACGGCACAGCCCCCGCAGGCGCAGCAGAAACCTACGCCTGGCGCTGGAACGGACAAACGGCCTTTGGACCGGAAGTGACCATCGATGGCTTAACCGAAGATACACAAGTGGAACTGACGTACGTCTTTGGTGGTAATTGCGGCGCGGTGCGCAGAATCGTTAATATTGATGTGTTGGATAATATCATAGTCAGTGGTTTTAATGTTTCACCGGAGGAATACGAAAATCAGGGAGTGCCTTCCGGCGATATGGTGACGGTAACGGTAGAAACCATCCCGGAAGCCCCGACTGGCGTGCGTTATTCCTGGACAGTCAACGGGCAACCCATTGGCGGTAACAGCCCGGAAGTGCAGGACGAACCCATCGATGATCCGGCAGTGTATGAAGTGACTATTACGACTGCGAATGGTTGTGTAACGACTGCGTCTATCACCTTGATGGTGGTGCCGCCGCAGCATATTGTTCCCAATGCTTTTACGCCCAACGGCGATGGTCGCAATGACTTTTTCAATGTGGTGTCCAAAGGTTCGATTGAAATTATTCAGTTTCGGGTTTACAATCGCTGGGGTAAGCTGATTTACGACAATGAAGATCCCAATAATGGCTGGGATGGCACGGACAACGGCACGCCAGCGCCATCTGATGTTTATGTCTATTACATCGTCATTCGCTATCCCGATGGGCGGGAGTTTGTGGAGCAGGGCGACGTGACACTCATTCGATAAAACCAGGTTGTGCCGCACTTCTGAAGTGTGGCACGACTTTCTATTTTGCCTGAAGCAAACAGGCTCCCGAGTCCATACCCGAAAGCCTGTCTTACAAACTTTTCCGACTCCGGCGGATAAATCAAACTAGTTTTTAAATTCCTCATTTTTACCCGCCAGATCCAGTAAAAATGCGTACTGCATTGCTGTTTCTTTCAGCGCGCGGAAACGACCGGAAGCGCCGCCGTGCCCGGCTTCCATGTTGGTGTGCATGAGCAGCGGATTGTTGTCGGTTTTTATTTCGCGGAGCTTGGCGACCCATTTGGCAGGCTCCCAGTACTGCACTTGTGAATCGTGCAAACCGGTCGTCACCAGCATCGCCGGATAGTCTTTCGCCTCCAGGTTGTCGTAAGGCGAATAGGATTTCATGTAATCGTAGTATTCCTTGTTGTTTGGGTTACCCCATTCGTCGTACTCGAACGTCGTCAGCGGGATGCTCTCATCCAGCATGGTCGTCACCACATCCACGAACGGTACGGCTGCCACCACGCCTTTCCAAAGGTCCGGACGCATATTCACCACCGCGCCCATCAGCAAGCCGCCGGCGCTGCCGCCCATCGCGAAGAGCTTGTCTTTATTAGTGTAATTGTTTTCAACCAGCCACTCGCCGCCGTCAATAAAATCAGTAAATGTATTTTTCTTATTCAGCAATTTGCCGTCTTCGTACCACTGGCGTCCCATTTCTTCGCCGCCGCGAATGTGCGCGATCGCATAGCAGAAGCCACGATCCAGCAAGCTCAAGCGCGCAGAGCTGAAAGAAGGATCCATACTCGCACCGTAGGAACCATAGCCGTATAGCAACAGGGGCGATTTGCCATTTTTCTCGAAGCCCTTGCGATAAACGATGGAAACCGGCACCTTCGCGCCATCGCGAGCGGTCACCATCACGCGCTCGGTCTGGTAGTTATTCGCGTCAAAACCGCCGAGGACTTCCTGCTGCTTCAGCATCTTGAACTCCTGGGTGCGCATGTTGTAATCATAAGTCGTATTGGGCGTCGCCATCGATTGGTAGCCGAGGCGCAATTGCTCTGTATCAAACTGCGGATTCGTGGACGTATAGGCAACGTAAGCCTCTTCCGGAAATTCGATGTAGTGCTCTTCGCCCGTCCACGGACGAATGCGTATCTGCGTGATGCCGTTTTTGCGCTCGGAAAGCACCAGGTAATCCTTGAAAATATCCATGCTTTCCAGCAAGACATCGCTGCGATTGGGAATCATTTCCTTCCAGTTGTCTTTAGTCGTAGCGGCTTCGGGCGTTTCCATGAGGCGGAAGTTCTTGGCATCCAGATTTGTACGAATGTAGAATTTATCGTTGAAGTGCGCGATGTCGTGCTCGAGTCCTCGTTCTCTTGGGTGGAAAATGCGAAATTGCCCGTCGGGATTATCTGCCTCCAGAATTCGATATTCCTGCGAAAGGGTAGTGGTGGAACCGATGATAACGTATTTATCCGACTTGCTTCGATAGACATAAGCGTAGTAGGTCTCGTCTTTTTCAACAAAAATCTCTTTGTCCTGCGATGCCGGTGTGCCGAGTTTATGTTTCATTATTTTATAGCCGCGCAGCGTTTGGGGGTCTTTAACAGTGTAAAATATGGTTTGGTTATCATTTGCCCAGGCTACGTCGCCCTGCGCGCCGGGAATTTTATCTTCCAGCATTTCGCCCGTTTCCAGGTT